>CAIWHS010000599.1 GCA_903912515.1 uncultured Planctomycetaceae bacterium | reverse complement strand
CCGCCAAAGACCTCAGCTTCAAGGCCACCGAAGACGCGCTGCAGGCCCACCCGGGTTTGCGTGGCATATTCGCTATCAACGATCCTAGTGCCCTTGG
This sequence comes from uncultured Planctomycetaceae bacterium, assembly GCA_903912515.1. Taxonomy (GTDB): domain Bacteria; phylum Planctomycetota; class Planctomycetia; order Gemmatales; family Gemmataceae; genus UBA6894. The sequence goes on along the minus strand of CAIWHS010000599.1, from coordinate 17,224 downwards.
TTGCAGCGCTGCGCTCGAAAAAGCTGGCAAGGCCAACAGCATTACCATCATTGGCTTCGACGGCCAGCCCGAGGGCAAAAAGGCCATTCGCGAAGGTAAGATATTTGCCGACCCAGTCCAGTTCCCCGATAGGCTAGGTACCGAGGTAGCCGAAGCGATCCTGCGCCATTCCCGAGGCGAGGAGGTGAAGCCCGAAATCCTCATCCCCACCAAGCTTTACCGCCAAGCCGACGCCAAGGATGATCCCGAGGCAAAGTAGTCCCTCTGCCAAGCGGTTCCCACCATGCTCAAAACACTGGCCAAAGGCTGGAAATCGATGGGCAGCGCCAGCATGACGCTGGTGCTGCTGCTCGTCTGCATAGGCCTGTCCTTGGCGACAATCGACCGCGTCGAACCCACGGGCACCGCCGCTGGGGAATGGCTGGCGGAAGAAACGCTGTCACGGTTCGGCCAGCAAGCTACTGTGCTGCTGGTCAGCGAGGCGGGTGAACATTCAAACCAATTGGCCGAAGGCTTTCAGCAGGTTATCAAAAGTCAATCAAGAGTCCAAAATAGCCAAGTGATCGGTGATCCGTCCGATGTCCGTAAAGCACTTCAGGCCTGGGCCGCCGACCACGGCAAGCTCGATGCCATCGCCTGCTCACCCGCCATGGCAGACCAGTTGGTAGTGCGCGAGGCGGCCAAGCAGTTCCCGGCGCTGGGCCAACCAGAAATCCTGCGGCCCACAGGCTCCTCCTGGCCACGCTTTCTGGGTCGGCAGAACTTGCTCAACATCATGGGCCAAATTGCCGTGATCGCCATCGTGGCGGTGGGCATGACGCTGGTGGTGATTTCCGGCGGCATCGATCTATCGGTGGGCTCGCTCGTCGGGCTATCGGCCATCCTCACCGCAGCATGGATCGAGTGGCATGGCGGCGGCGAGAACGCCGGCACCAGCCAAATGGTACTCGGCTCATTAATCGGCATCAGCGTCTGCGCCTTCATCGGCGTAGCCACAGGCAGCCTCGTGGCTTGGGCCGGAGCACCGCCCTTCCTGGTCACGCTGGGCGTGATGCTGATCGCCCGGGGCACCGCTCAGCAACTCACCGGCGGCGAATCTCTGGCCCATCTGCCCGACCGGTTTGTCTGGCTGGGCCGCGGGGCCGACTGGGGCATCCCTAATGCGGTGATCCTGATGCTGGTCCTGTACGGCCTAGCCGAATGGATCCTGCGCAGCACGGTTTTTGGCCGCCATCTGCTAGCACTGGGTAGCAATGCCAAGGCCGCACGCTTCGCCGGCATCCCGGTCCGCCGGGTGCAGGTTCTGGCCTACCTGGCCTCCGGCTGCATGGCCGGCCTGGGCGGCGTGGTGCTGGCCTCGCAACTGAAAAGCGCCTCACCCACCTACGGCGACGGCTACGAGCTGATGGTGATCGCCGCCGTGGTGGTGGGCGGCACCTCCCTGGCCGGCGGCCAGGGCAGCCTACTGGGCACCCTCGTCGGCGCCCTGCTGATCGCAGTCATCAACAACGGCATGAACCTGTTGGGCATCGATCCCTTTGCGCAGAAAATTGTCCTGGGCTGCGTGATTTTGCTGGCGGTTTTGCTGGATCGGTTGCGGCACCGGTAACTACCTTGCTGGGTTAAAACCTTGCCGACTGTATCAATGACAGGCCATTGGGAATTACCAAAGCCCTGAACTTGCAGGCAATTATCCTACCATTGGGATCACCTTTCAGGGGTGGAACAATGGCTGTACAATTTAATCTGACTTCAAAGTCTGTTCAGGTGCTCAATATGAGGTTCATATCCTTCAAAACTTTGTTGTTTTGTTTCATAACCGTCATTTTTCTAGCCTCCGTGGGTCTGGTTACGGCACAAGCAGATCCTCAACAAAAAACAGGGCCCAATACGCCCGACAGACCCGTTGCCCTCACTGGCAAGCACTCTTTTAAAACCTTTTCAGAAGTAACTGATCCAAGGATTCTTACCTGCCTCCCTCTAAAAGCAAAAGAAATCTCCATCGTGAGCGAACGCGGAGGTCACTTTGCGCGCTACAAGATCGGAGAAGCCGATTTCATGAATTTCCAGGACTATCTATGGGAAGCCAGCATGGGCACATCAGCCCATAAACGTGGTTCTATGGGATCCGATGGTGAGCCAGTTACCTGGAAATATATAAGCCAGCGTTTCAAGGCCTCCGGATTGGATCTCCGGGCAAACGGATGGGAACCCCTTGAAAATGCCACCCTATATTACGGTCCATCTAAAAAGAACGGGGCCATCACCGTATACTTCTACGACCGGAAGGCCGGCATCGCCTACCACACTGCGGGTTACTGGTGATGGCTAAATATCCAAGCCAGGACTGGAGCCGACGATGATGGATCATGGGAAGTACCTGCTGGTTGCTGCTGTCTGCATGACAGCAGGGGCATGGGCCGAACCGGTTGATCAAGAAGAGCTTTCCCGATTGGTGGCAAAGCTCGACAAGCTGCATCAGATCACCGAAACTCCGCATGCGATGGCGGACTCGACGGCCGCTCTTTGCCGGCTCGCCTTCAACACCAACATCCATGAGGGCACCGCAGCCCCTGCCTATTGCCATGTGTATGTGACAGCGGATGCCAAGACGCCCATGACATCGGGCAAGGGGATTTATCCGCGGGGAGCCGTGATCATCAAGGCAAAACTGAAGGACGAAAAAACCAAGGATGTGATTCTGTACACCGTCATGCGCAAGATGGAAAAGGGCTTTGATGCCAACCACGGTGACTGGGAATATTCAGTTCTGGATGGACCCAGCAAGCGGGTACTTGCGCGGGGAAAGATCGATTCGTGCATCCGTTGCCATCGGGAGTATGCGGCCACCGATTATGTGACCCGAGCCTACATGAAGTAGGTTCCACCTTCAGCCACTCATTGTTAAAAGAAATTGGTAAGACTCCGGCTTTGCTGGCGACTCTTTGCCCGGGACAATGAAGAACCCTTAACCCCCATTCCAAAAACCCCCTTTCCAGCCAGATTCCCTGCAACCCGGCCAGCCCAGGTCGGGTATCATTTAGGTATAGTTCCTCACCCCTCCACGCGGATTGGTCGCCATGCGCCGGCTGTTTGTCTCCTTATGTACCGTTTGCCTGATCACCATGGCCTGCCGTGCGGGCGATCCCGCCGAGATGCTCCCCACCGGGGCCATCGCCTCGATTCAGCTGAACAATCTGGCCAGCCTGATCGACCGGGTGGAGAAGGCCGGCCTCATCGAGGCGTTTTATTCCACCCCCCAAGGCATAGAGCTGCTCAAGCGGCCCGATTTCAAGAAGGCGCTCGCGGTGAAGGCCATCGTCGAGCAGCAGACCGGCATGCCGGTCCTCGAGCTGGCTAAGACCCTGGCGGGAGGCGAAGTGGCGCTGGGCATGTACGGCAAGCTGGCTGCACAGCCGGAATTCATCCTCGCCGCCCGGATCAAGAACCGCGACCAATGGGACCAGTTCCGCAAACGGCTGCAGCCGTTTCTCGACCTGGCGGAAGGCCAGGTGTCTCTGTCTAGCCCCGCCAAGGGGGTCACCCTGGTTTCCATCCAGAAGGTGGGCAGCATCGCCCTGGGGAACGATTGGCTGGTGGCCGGCACCCAGGCCGCCGCGGCGCAATCGGTCTGGCAGCGGCTTGCAAATGACCAAAACGGTATCGATGCCGCCAAGAACACCTTCAAGGCGCTAGCCGCCGACCCCGACTACCAATCTGTCCGGAAACAGTCAGGCGACCAGCCCGTGATCACCGCCTACTTGGCCACCAAAGCCCTGAAGGGGCCGCTGGGCAACCGGCTCATCCCTTCCAAGATGGACAACCCTCTGGCCTCGCTATGGTTTGGTGGACTGGTAGAAATGGCCGCCCGCAGCCCGGCCGTGGGCGCCAGCCTCACCGTGCGCGACAATGATTTCGACCTGCGCGTGGTCGCGCCCGGCGAACTCGGCAAGCTCGATGCCGGCCGGCGAGCGCTGTTCCCGCCCGACGGCAAACCGGGGACAATCCCATTCCCCGCAATCCCCACCCTGATCGGCGGCATTTCGTTCGATCGGGATATCGCCACCTGGTACACCAACCGCGAGCAACTGCTGGAGAGCAATGCCCTGCCCGGCTTCGACCAGTTCGAGACCGGCCTAGCCAACATCCTGCCCGGCAAGGATTTTGCCAAAGATGTGCTCAGTGTGCTGGGCCGGGGAATCACGGTGGTGGCCGCCCCCCAAGACTACAGCCACCTCGATGGCACTCCCGGCGTGAAGCTGCCCGGCTTCGCCGTAATCATCGACCTTGCCAAGCCAAAGGAAGGCGCCAACCTACTGAACCTGTTCCTGCAAACCCTGTCTGCCATCCTCAACATCGAGGCCGGCCAGCAGGGCCGCCAGCCTTGGGTGATGACCTCCGAGACCCACCAAGGGGTGCAGGTCACCTTCGCCGACTACCTCAACAAGCCCAAGGGCAAGGACCTGCCCGTGGTCAACAACTTCACCCCCGCTGCCGCCCTGGTGGGGAACAAATACCTGCTCTGCTCCTCCAAGGGCCTGTGCAAGCAACTGATCGACGCCTACACCAAGCCGGGTTCGGATGCCAGCACTCCCCAGCCGGCCAAGGCGGAAGACTGGGCGGTCTCCGGCCCGCGCCTAGCCGATGCGCTGATGCTAAACCGGGGCCTGCTGGAAGCCGGCGGCATCAAGAACGGCCGCACCGAACAGCAGGCCAAGGAAGAAGTGCAGGTGCTGGAAAACGCCCTGCGCAAGGTGGAGAAGGTCCGACTGGGCTCGCTGTCTCACCCCTGGGGCATCGAGGTGCGCTTGGAGGGCTCGTGGAAATGATTCCCACCGTCTCCGCAGGGCCACTTGCCCCGCACGATTTCGGCCCCGCCGGCTGGTCCCCCGCAGATGCTGCACATCTGTTGCGCCGCGCCCAATATGGGGCTTCAGCCCTAGATATCAACCGAGCCCACAAGGCGGGCCCGCTGGCCACTCTGGAAAGATTGTGCGTCCCACAACCGGAAGAGCCCCAGTTCGAGCGAGAATCAGCCCTGCTGCGCCAAACGGCACTCGACACAGGCAGCACCACCAACCTGCAGGCTTGGTGGCTGCATCGCATGCTCCACTCCGCCAATCCACTTGTCGAAAAAATGACCTTCCTGTGGCACAATCTCTTCGCCACCTCCAACGACAAGGTCAAAGACGCTGCCCTCATGCTCGCGCAGAACGACCTGTTCCGCGCCCAAGCACTGGGTGATTATGCCAGGCTGCTGCACCAAATCGCCCGCGATCCAGCCATGCTCATCTGGCTGGATGGCAACGCCAACCGCCGTCGCCACCCTAACGAAAACTTCGCCCGTGAGGTCATGGAGCTGTTCAGCCTGGGTGTGGGCAATTACACCGAGAAAGACATCCAGGAGGCCGCCCGCTGCTTCACCGGCTGGCACATGCGCGACGGCGAGTTCTGGTTCAACGACATCCAGCACGACACCGGCTCAAAAACCGTCCTCGGCAGCACCGGCAAGTTCGATGGCGATGCCGTCATCGACATCTGCCTCAACCAACCCGCCTGCCCGCGCTTCATCGCCATCCGCCTGTTAAAAACCTTTGTAATCCCCGAGCCCGATTCCAAAACAATTCAGGCTGTTGCCGATTCCATCACCAAAAACAAATTCATCCTGCGCCCGGTCCTCCGCGAACTCCTTGCCAGCCGCCTTTTTTTCAGCCCCCAAACACGGGCCGCAATCATCAAAAGCCCGCTCGATTTGGTGCTTGGCACCCAGCGCGCCCTCGTTTCCGCCCCCAAGCTGGAACCCACCGCCAAATGCCTCGATGATCTCGGTCAGGCGCTCTTCATGCCACCCACTGTCAAAGGCTGGGAAGGCGGTCGCTTGTGGATCAGTTCCACTACCTACTTGCTGCGCGCCAATTTCGCCACCGAAATCAGCACGCAACCAAAGTATGGCCCGTTGATCGATCTCGATGCCCAGTCCAGCCAACACCAACTCGACACACCCGCGCAGGCGGTCGACCATTATGCCCGACTACTGTTGGCCGCCGAATTGGATGCCAAGCTAAAAACTCGCCTAGTAAGTCTGGCATCTTCCGCTGACTCACCCGGTAACCGCGACAGGGGCTTGCTGCATCTCCTCCTGGCCTTGCCCGAATACCAGTTGATGTGACATTGTCCATCCAAAGGAACCTGCAAATGGCTGGAAACAGAAGGATTTTTCTCACCCGCTGTGGCACCGCTGGCGTTGCCTCAGTCGGCGTATCCATGCCGGGAATTTGGCGCTCGGCGGTCAACGCCGCCGGTCTGTTGGGCATGCCAAACACAAAGGGCAGGGTGCTGGTGGTGGTGGAGATGGCCGGCGGCAACGACGGCCTCAACACCGTCATCCCCTTTGCCGATGATACCTACTACAAAGCCCGCCCCGTGCTGGCCGTTCCCAAAGACCGGGTGCTGAAGCTCAACAGTGCCGTGGCGCTGCACCCCAAGCTGGGCGACCTGCGCACCCTGTTCGATGACAGCCAGGTGGCGGTGATCCAGGGTGTGGGCTACCCCAAGCCCGATCGTTCGCACTTCCGCAGCATGGACATCTGGCACACCGCCCGCCCCGAAAGCGTGGACCTGCGCGACGGCTGGCTGGGCCGTGCCCTCGAGCGCGATCCCAAGGCGCTGGCTGGCGGCGTACCAGCCTTGGCATTGGGTTCGGAAAAACTGCCACTGGCGCTGCTCAGCGGTCGCGTTAATGTGCCCAATGTGCAGTCAATGGATGCCTACAAGCTGCTTCCCGGCCCTGGAGACCAATCCGCCCAAGCCCGCGCCAAACAGACGCTGCGCGAGGTCGTGGCGCTGAAGGCGACCGAGGCCGGCGGCGAGCTCGATTTCCTACGCCGCACTGCCGATGTGACGCTGACCAGCGTCGACCGTCTGGGTGAGGTGGCCAAGGCCTACAAGTCAGGCGCCACCTACCCCGAGACTGGGCTGGCCCGGAAGCTGCAGGTGGTGGCCCGCCTCATCGCCGGCGACATGGGCACGCAGATCTTCTATGTCTCCTTGGGCGGGTTCGACACCCATTCACGCCAGCAGCCCGTGCATGAGCTGCTGCTGGCCGAATTGTCCGGCGCCATCGCGGCTTTCCTCAAAGATCTGAAATCACACAAGCTGGCCGACCGGGTGATGGTGGCCACCTTCAGCGAATTCGGCCGGCGCGTGGACGAGAACGGTAGTCTGGGCACCGACCACGGCGCCGCCTCGCAGATGTTCTGCATCGGCCCGGGGGTCAAACCCGGCGTGACGGGCGCCCACCCCAGCCTCACCGACCTCGTCGATGGCGACCTGAAACACCACACCGACTTCCGCCAAGTTTACGCCGCCCTGCTGCAAAACTGGCTCGGCTACCCCGCCGAACCGGTGCTGGGCAAGGGCTTCCAGCCGGTGGATTGCGTGAAGGGTTGACAGGCTTGCCTTCTGGCGACTCCCCGATGTTAAATGCCAGATCAACCACCTTTGGCAGGGTTCGGCCGTGGAAACAATTCACGCCTTTTTCCAGGATGGAAGGCTGATCACCGAAAAACCATTGAACCTTTCGCAACGCACGGATCTTCTGTTTAAACTCGATGCTGCTCTGACGGATGCCAAATCGATCTCCTCGGAGTCATTGAAAGAAGACGTCTACCGCATCTACCGAAAAATATAGTAATTTATTATCTCAATAATGCGATTAGATGCATGCTAGGCGAAAGAAGATAGCCCATGGTAGAAGAGCAGCAGGTCCATGTCGAAGGCGTCGGCACGCTTGTCGTTGGCGGGGCGGTGCTGGTCGCCCTCTCCACCCCGCTCAATCTAATCCTACAAGGCTTCTGTTGGAACTTCATCGCGGGGACTTTTGGTACCTACGCTGCGGGTAACAGCGGTGGCGGGTTGGTCATGTTCGCTGGCTTCGCTAATGTCGGTCTATACCTTGCGCTGTGCGGCCTTACGGGGCTGGTTTTTCGGCAGTCTTCGCTTTTCCGGCAGAAGGTGGCCATCGCGGTGGTCATCGTGCTGCACCTGGGTTTCTGGCTGGGGTGGTCGTTCGCGTTCGCTGCTGCGCTGTAGAGGGCTGCCGAAGCAAAAGCAGCAGCAACTCGGGGTCGAATGTTCGGCCCTGAGAGTTTATGGGTCCCTGCGCCGACTCCGCGGCTGAGCTGGGTCCTTCAACCTACCGACTTCGGCCACATCAAACGCAACGTCGAATGGCACGCCGGTTTGGAATACATCATCGCATCTTGCGCAACACAACCTCATTCTTAGAAAAGCTTTCCTTCATTAGAAAAGTCAAAAAGGAAACTTTCTAGAATTGCCCCATACAGGCCCTGCTGCAAAACTGGCTCGGCTACCCCGCCGAACCGGTGCTGGGCAAGGGCTTCCAGCCGGTGGATTGCGTGAAGATGTAAGCGAAGCCTCGGCTGGGGAGAACGGTCATGTCTCCACCCAATCCGCCCCCGGCTCCCGGCGGGGGGCATCTGGGGTGGGGTAGGGGGTGAAAAGACGGGCCACCAAGGCTGTCCAGCCAGTTTGATGGTTGGCCCCACAGCCACGGCCAGTATCACCATCAAAATATTCATGAAACCAAACCAGATCCTTAAAGTGTGGATCATCCCTGAATCGCTTGTCCGTGCCCATGCACGGCCGCAGCCCATCCTTGCCCCGCCGGAAAAGAGCCTTCAGCCTGTCGGCTAGCTGTGTCGCAATTTGACCCAGATTCAGGCTTACCCCGCTCCCTTTCGGGCACTCCACCTGAAAATCCGCGCCATAGTAGAGGTTGAACCGCAGCAGCGATTCCAGGAACAATTGGTTGATCGGAAACCACACCGGGCCCCGCCAATTGCTGTTGCCGCCAAAGGCCGGCGTTTTACCCTCCCCCGCCTCATAAGCCACGGTCATTTTCTTGCCATTCAATTCAATGGTGTAGGGCTGTTCCAAATATTCCCGGCTCATCGACCGAATGCCAAAGGGCGACAAAAACTTCTTCTCGTCCAACGCATGGCCCAACAGTGCCTTGGTCCGGTGTCCCCGCAACAGCGAGAAGAGGCGCGTCTCAACCTCCTCCGCTTTCCCATCCGCATGGGTTGCCGCTTCCCGCCAGCGCGACACCAGCGATGCCAAATCCGGGCGTTGCACAAAGAACCAATTCAGCCGTTCCTCAAAAACCGGCAGCTCCCGCAAAATCTCAGAACTCAAAACCTCCACCGCAAAGAGCGGTATCAAACCCACCACAGACCGCAACTTCAAGGGGACCATCTGACCCGAAGGCATCTTCAATCGATCGTAATAAAACTTGTCTTGGTCATCCCACAGCCCGTTACCGGTTTGACGGAAATCGGTCATCGCCTCCGCAATCGACAAAAAGTGCATAAAAAACCGGCTGCACGCATCCTCAAAAACCGGGTCCCGCTTGCCAAGTACCACCGCTATCCGCATCAGGTTCAGGCACAACATCGCCATCCAGGCTGTCGCGTCCGCCTGCTCCAAAACCGCCCCACCAGGCAAAGGCTGGCTCCGGTCGAACACACCCACATTGTCCAGGCCCAAAAATCCGCCTTCAAAAATGTTTTGGCCATCGGCGTCTTTGCGATTCACCCACCATTGGAAATTCAGGCTCAGCCGCATGAACATTTTCGCCAAAAAATGGTGGTCAGCCTTACCCGTGCGCGAATGCTCAATTTCAAAGACGCGCAAGGCCGCCCATGCTTGCACAGGCGGGTTCACATCATCAAATTTCCATTCATAAGCAGGCAGTGCGCCCGAGGGATGCATCGAATAATCGTTGCACAAGTCTGTCAGTTGAACCTTGGCAAATCCAGGATCAATCTCGGCATAGGCCACAGCATGGAAAGCAAGATCCCAGGCCGCAAACCACGGATATTCCCATGGGTCGGGCATGCTGGTCACCGTGTGGTGCCAATAATGCCGCCAATGGCCGTTGCGAATCGATCCTCGGTTGGCAGGCGGTGATGGCTCCGTGGGGTCGCCTTCCAGCCATTTGGCCACCGTGTAGTGGTAAACCTGTTTGCCCCATTGCAATCCTGCCCAGGCTTGCCGCTGGATCCGCCTGTCATCCTCGTCTGGCACATACCGTTGCAAATGCCCAAAAAAACTGTCCGCCTCTTGCCTTCGGGCTTCCATCGCCTGGTCAAAATCGGCCCAAGGGTTTTTTACCGGGTTATCAGCTGACACAAATCGCAGCCGCACCTCCCGGCTTCCACCCGCCGGCACTGCCAACTGGTGCCATGCCGCCATCTTGGTCCCTGCACCCTCAGGGTTCACCGCTTCCATGTCGCCATTCACCACCCGTCTGTGGAAGGCGTCCTTGAAGTAACCCCGGGCGTCTGGCTGGTTGCTATGCAACCTTGGGTTGCTTTCGTTCTCGGTGAAAAGCAAGGCATCCGGGCTGTCGAAATAAATATCCCAAGTGCCCAAATACCCTTCCTTCAAACGGGCCGAGGCCGGTCCGGTTGCCCACAGGCTTGGCTTGTTGCTGTCTTCCACCCAGGTCCAAGTGTTGGTGCAAATGGCCTGAGGTAACACATGAAGCGTGGCCGGTTCATCCCCACGGTTATGCACAATCACCTTCAGCAGATGATCAGTGGGTGAAGCTTTGGCCCAAATGATCTCGCAATCAAAGTAGCGGTTGTTGTCGAACAAGCCTGTGTCAAGGATCTCAAATTCTGGGGCGGTGCGCGGCAGGCTGGCGTTGGTGCGGAGCAGTCGCTCGTAAGGGAATGCCCCTTGTGGATATTTGTAAAGCATCCGGTTGTAGCTAGAGGTTGGAGTGCCATCGAGATACCAATGCAGTTCCTTGATGTCCTCGCCGTGGTTCCCCTCATGGTTGGCCAGACCAAAAAAACGCTCCTTCAAGATTGGGTCCACCCCGTTCCAGAAAGATACAATAATTGAAAAATCTTGCTTCTCGTCGCACCAACCTCCAATACCGTCTTCTCCCCAACGGTAGGCCCTCGATCGGGCATGGTCATGCGGAAAATAACGCCAGGCATCTCCGTCTGCTGAATAATCTTCCCGAACGGTACCCCATTGCCGTTCCGTGACATAAGTGCCCCAGCGCCGCCAAGGGGACTTGGCATCCGGAGACTCCGCAAGCCGGGCATGCTCCGGGGTCGGCGAATTCGGGAGTTGATGGTGTGCCATGGTTTTTACCGCAATGCATCTGGAAAGCTGTTTTCTCTCTCTGTTTAAGATAGGATCAGCCAGTGCTTGGAACAGGATCAGGCCCATTTTGTCATGGGGGCAGCCATGGGTTATCGGTTAATCGCGCTGACATTGACGGTTTTGCTGGGCCATTCCGCCTCCTCCCCTGCCCAATCCCGCGACCAAAAAGTCCGCCAAGACAAGCTCAAAATCGAGGCCGAAGGCCTCTGGATCTACAACGATTTCCCCAAAGCCCAAGCCCAGGCAAAATCTACCGGCAAACCTATCATGGCGGTTTTGCGGTGCCTGCCCTGCGAGGAATGTGTCAAGCTCGACGACGAGGTCATCCGCCAAGAACCCACAATCCAAAAACACCTCAACAGCTTTGTGCGACTGCGCTTGGTTAGCACCAACGGGCTCGACCTGTCGATTTTCCAATTCGATACCGACCAATCATTCGCCATTTTTTTCCTCGAGGCAGACGGTTCCATCCTGGGGCGCTTTGGCACTCGCAGCCACAGCACAGACTGGCGTGGCGATGTATCAGTCGAAGGCTTGGCCAAGGCCATGACTTTGGCCCTAAAAATCCATGCCAGCTACCCTGCTAATAAAGCGGACTTGGCTGGTAAAACGGGTCCAAAACCCGCCTACCCAACCCCTGAAAAGTTGCCCACCCTCTCTGGCAAATTCACCAATTCACTCGATTACGACGGAAATGTGGTTAAAAGCTGTATTCATTGTCACCAAATCGGCGATGCATTACGCGAAATCGCCCTGGTAAAAAAAGCCCCCTTCGACGACAGCTTGCTGTTTCCCTATCCACATCCCAAGGCCATCGGTTTCTCACTCGACCCCAATAATTCCGCCAGTGTGCTTGCAGTGGCCCCAAATTCCCCCGCTTCCAATGCGGGTTTCAAACCCGGCGACTATATCACAGAAATGCAAGGCCAGCCCCTAATTTCTATCGCTGACATGCAATGGATCCTACAGAACACCCAGCCCGCCGAAACAACACTCCATGGCAAACGAATCCGGCTGGGAAATCTCGAAGATTTTTCACTCAAACTTCCTAGCAACTGGCGTCACCAAGATGATATTTCCTGGCGTGCCAGCACCTGGGGCTTGCGCCGCGCCGCCCTTGGTGGCCTTTTTTTCAAACCAGCTTCGAGTGACCAAAAAAATAACTTGGTGGTCGAACATGTGGGAGCCTATGCCCCGCACGATCTCGCTAAACGCGCCGGCTTCCAAAAAGGCGATATCCTTTTAAGCTGGGATCATGTAAAAGATTTCAAACGCGAAACCGATATCATTGCTCACATGTTGCAAATGCGCGCCGAAGGCCACAAACCGGTCCCCGTCACCATCCTGCGCGATGGTAAGGAAATGGAATTGAAGCTGACCCTCAATCCTTGATCCCCAAAGCTTGCAAAGCATGCCAAGCACTTGGCTTCCCATGGCAATACTGCATCTAGCACCCTAAAGAAAGGTCTTCACCGTGCTCCACGATAATCCCCTCGGTACCGTTATCCTCGTCCGGCATGGCGAAACAGCCTGGAGCAAAAGTGGTCAGCACACCTCGGTGACTGATTTGCCGTTAACACCCGTGGGTGAAGAGGCCGCCAAAAAATTGCGCAATGTCCTTGCCCTGCAAGACTTCAGGCTGGTCCTCAGTAGCCCCCGCCAGCGGGCGACACGCACCTGCGAATTGGCAGGTTTGGCAAGCCGCATGGAAGTCTCAAACGATCTCGCCGAATGGTTCTATGGCGATTACGAGGGCCTCACCACGTCGCAAATTCGCGAAAAGGCGCCGGGCTGGACAGTCTTCACCCAGCCCTGCCCCGGCGGCGAAACCGCCGAGCAGGTGGCCACCCGACTCGACCGCGTCATCGCCCGAATTCGTCAAGCCGGCGGTACCAGTGTGGTCTTTGCCCACGGCCACTGCCTCAGGGTTTTTGCCGCCCGTTGGCTGGAACTGCCCCCCAACGAGGCCCGCCATTTTGTCTTGCAAACCGCCACACTTTCAGAGCTAGGCTATGAGCGGGAAACTCCGGTGGTACACAGGTGGAATGCCGATGTGAGCTGAATTATTTTTCACGAACTGCAAGAAAGCATCGAGCATCCCGCCCGGCTGCGGGCCCATTCGGGTCGCTTGGTCGCAAACGATTCCTTCCCCGGCTGCTCGGTGTACGGATGACGCAGCACCTCAAGCAACTCACGCACCAGGTTGTAGTTGCCGTGCTCCGCCTTGTCTATCGCCAGTTGCGCCAAATAGTTCCGCAGCACATACAGCGGGTTCACCCGGTTCATGCTTTCCCGCCGCATGGCGTCGGGGGTGCCATCCTCTCGCACCCGAGCCTGGTACTGTTTCAGCCACCCTGCCAGCAGCTTGCGGTGCGTCTCATCAACCAATTCCGGCTGATAAAAAGCCGGCTCAAGGGGTGCCAGCATCCCGGCATCATCCACCATGGCCGCGCCCTCGCAGCGCACCTCCGCCAAACCACGGAAAAACAGCGTCATGTCGGTTTCAACAGCGTTCAGAAGCGGCCATAGCTCCGCTACCAGCGGTTCTTCTTCCGCAGCGTCTCTTGAGCTCAATCCAAGTTTGCTAGCCATCATTGCCCGTTGGCCTTGCTGGAAGACCGCCGCATATCGGTCCAATCCGGCCTCCAGCGGTTTGGCATCGCCAACCAGCGGATAAAACGCGTTACCCAATTGCAGCAGGTTCCACAAAGCGATCTGCGGCTGCGCGCCAAAACGATACCGTTTACCTTGCGCGTCGGTGGTGTTGGGGGTCCAGTCCGGGTCATAATCCTCCAGCCATCCATAGGGGCCATAGTCGATGGTCAGCCCCAAAATCGACATGTTGTCGGTGTTCATCACGCCATGCACAAATCCCACCCGCATCCAGTGCAAAATCATGGTTGCCGTTCGTTCGCAAACCTCGTTGAACATGGCCGCATAATTTTCAGCACATGGTTGCCCAAGGTGTGGATAATCATGCCGTAGCGTGTAGTCGGCCAGTTGTCGAAGGTGGTCATGCTCCTCCCTGGCCCCAAAAATCTGGAAGTTGCCAAACCGCACGAAAGAAGGCGCCACCCGGCACACCACCGCTCCCGGTTCATGCTTCGGGTTGCCATCGTAAAACATGTCACGCACCACGCTTTCGCCGGTGGCTACCAGGCTCAAAGCGCGCGTGGTGGGCACCCCCAAATGGTGCATCGCCTCGCTGCACAAAAACTCCCGCACGCTCGAACGCAGCACAGCCAACCCATCCGCTGTGCGCGAATAGGGTGTGGGGCCTGCCCCTTTCAGTTGCAAGGTCCAATGCTCCCCACGCTGGTTTATCACCTCGCCTAAATTGATCGCCCGGCCATCTCCCAATTGCCCCGCCCAGTTGCCAAACTGGTGTCCGCCATAACACATCGCGAAAGAGTCCATACCCTCCAGCAGCCGGTTGCCGCCAAACACCTCGGCAAACGCTACCACGTTGTCCGCCGTTACCTCCAGATCCAAAAGCTTGGCCACCTCCCAAGCATGCGCCACCAGCTCCGGCTTGCACACAGCAGTCGGGCTCACGCGCGACCAACACGCCCCACGCACCTGCCTGCGCAAGTTGCGTGTGTCAGGGTCTCCCGGCAGCTCACGGGTGAAACGATTGGTAAAACGAAGCGAGTCAAGGCCAGGCATAGTCGCACCTGATAGGTATTTTGAAAAACGATTTTCTAGCAAGGGGCAAACAGGTTGACAGGCCCATGGCCCTTGCCCAATCCCGGATTGGTGGCGATCGCCCGGCTGATAAATTCCTTCGCCCCCCGCACCGCGTCAACCAACGAATCGCCCAATGCCAACCTCGCCGTGATAGAGGCCGACAAAACGCAGCCCGTCCCATGCGTGTGCGGCGTGTTGATCCGCGGCGCCGGCAGATGTATCAAATGCCCATCAGTCAAAAGCAAGTCAATAGCCTGCCCTTCCAAATGGCCACCTTTCACCAGCACATGCTTCGCGCCCCCATCCACCAAAGCCCGTGCTGCGTTTTCCATATCCGACAACGAGGTGATGTTTCGCCCTGTCAATCGACCGGCCTCATGCAGGTTGGGCGTCAACAGCCAAGCGCAAGGCATAAGATGGCGGATAAACGATTCAATCGCATCAGCCGCAATCAAGGGTATTCCGTGCTTGCTCACCATCACAGGATCAACAATCAAAGGGAATCCAAAATTTTTGGCACGTGAGGCTAAAGCTTCAATTATTGCCGCGTTACCCAGAGCCCCGGTTTTGGCAGCTAAAGGAGGAATATCCACCAAAACCGCATCCAGTTGCGCCAGAACCATCTCAGGCGGCAGGCACTCCACAGCATCCACCATCACCGTGTTCTGCACGGTCAGCAGCGTCACCACACTGGCTCCATACACCCCATGCTGGTGAAAAGCCTTCAAATCCGCCTGCAGCCCCGCCCCACCCGACGGATCCGATCCGGCAATAGTCAGCCCCACAGCCTTTCCAATAGGGTTATTAACCATGAAATCCCCAAGGAATCACCAAAATGAATAGCCTAATAACATGGTAGCGCAGCAGGTATTGTCGTGCCTCCACAAACATTCAATTGTAGGCGGTAGTGGTGACCAACACCGTATCGGACCGGCTGGGGACCGTGGAAGGCCGGGTGTAGCTGGAGCCCCCATTGGTGCCAACATCCACCACCCCGGTCAGACGGTCGGCGCCGTCGAAGTAGCTAGCGGCGTAGCTGACCCGGGCCTTCACGCCGGTGGAGGCAGTGCCAAAGGCCCCGGTGCCGGTCTCATCGTGGAACCGCTGCTTCGCGGTGACCAAAATGACATGGGAGTTTCTAAGGGAGTTGCCATGGAAGGTGGTTTCGATCTGCTGCAGGACTGCGTCACGATTTGGTTTTTTCAAGGCGGGTGATTTTTTCTTTTGAGTAAAAGAAGCCCTCCGCCCATTGCCCCGATTGAGGATAGGGCCGACAAGACCATCACTCGAATGACTTGCGATCAAATGCATTCTCTCATTCGAGACCAAATACTATCGCCAAAAAGTAGAATACCCACTTTTGGCCCAGCGCAGTCAGTTCAGGGCTACACATTAGTCAGAAAAAATTATTTTTCACCAACTTGTTTAGGTAAAGCCTTCATGCCAAATTTAGCGCTCCGTTCCTCAAGACTGCGCATCAAGGCCCAGGATTTTTCTTTTATGTAAATATCCCGAAGCTTTATTGCGTCCTGGAGAGATATGTCCCTGTTTGACTTGAAGTCATTTGAGTAATTTAAGGATATCGCTATTTCTCGCCATGTCTTGCTTGCTTCAATATTGCCTATTTCAAAATAGGCATCAGCGGCAATCCTTGAAAAAATAAACATTGGAGTCCTGTTTGGCTTTTCATCAATATCAAGCCATTTGGGCGGAAGGGATTTAAACTCATTTATCACATCACTGTATTTCTTTTCCTTTAATAAAAGTGACAAGCGCAAGATGGTTGGAATAGCCATCGAAGCGTCGTCTTTTGTTACTAATCTTAACCTACTTTTTTTTAGTTTTTCAATTTCTAAATAGCCTGTATTAAAATTTTCTTCAAAAACGTAAATCATGCATCTACAATGCATTCTGCACTCGTCAATATACGCATTTCTTGCCCCTGTCTCCGTCAGCAGAGAATCAAAAAATGGCAATATTTGTTCTTTTAAAAACTTAGCTTTAGTAATTTCATCTACCTGATTGAACGGACCATCAGAAAGCATTCGCAGATGGCTATACCAAAAGTATGGCAAGAGACTTTTTTTTTCAGCGCATGCATTGCGAATGTATTCGCCACTTTTCAAAGCTTTTTTAAATACCTCTAATTGCTCGTCTTTTGTTGAGTTGTAAAACATCACCCCAAGCTGATAAATGCTTTCAGTATTATCGTTTATTGTTTTCAAAGCGTTATGTTGTATGATTTTAATTTCTTTTAAATTTTTCTTGTCGTTTTGCAAATATTCTAGAAGAAAACCAAGATGATTGTTTAGGCGATCCGTTTTTTTTACAGATT
>CAIWHS010000598.1 GCA_903912515.1 uncultured Planctomycetaceae bacterium | reverse complement strand
TACCGCCCGCGATGCCGCCGAGGCTGGTAAGATTGCCCTAAGCACATTGGAAGTAACACTTCTTTCAATTGCCGGGCCGGACGGAAACCTTATCCAGAAGGAGTGGACCCGGGAACAATTTGAAGAGGCTTGTCATCATCTGGTCCGCCGGTCGCTCGAAAAATGTCAGGCAGCCTTGAGAGATGCGGACCTTGAGCCCGGAGCGATCCATGAGGTGGTAATGGTGGGAGGGTCGACCCGAATCCCCCTTGTGCGCGCCGAGGTTGCGAAATTTTTTGGCCGAAAACCTCATGTCGAACTGAATCCAGATGAAGTGGTTGCCTTGGGAGCTGCGGTTCAGGCAGATCTTCTGACGGGCGGCAAACGCAAAATGCTGCTATTGGATGTGGTGCCTTTATCGCTTGGCATTGAAACGCTGGGTGGGGCCGTCACAAAACTTATTCACCGCAACACCACGATTCCTACCCGTGCCACTGATCGGTTTACCACCGGGGTGGACAACCAAACATCCATTGTTGTCACCATCTGCCAAGGTGAACGCGAACTAGTGAAGGATTGCCGGGAGCTAGGCAAATTCAAACTTTCAGGCATCCCGCCTATGCCAGCGCAAATGGCTCAGGTGGATGTCACCTTTCTAATTGATGCTAATGGACTATTAACCGTCACAGCCAAGGAATTGCGTTCGGGTCAAAAGGCAGAGGTGACAGTCACACCTAGCCACGGTCTCACTCAAAATGAAGTAGAAGACCTGGTGCTTGATAGCTTTGAGCATGCCCGGGAAGACCATAATGCGCGCCGTTTTATTGAGCTGGTACAAAAATCAACATCATTGGCCAGCCATACCCTCAGGGTGATGGATTCAGCTGATGTTATGGTTACGCCCGAGGAAAGGGCATCAATTCTCCTGGCTTTGACCGACATAGACTTGGCAAAAGAATCTGGTGATGGCGACAGACTTAATGAGGCTATAAACAGTTTAAACGAAGCCACACAAACATTGGCCGCCCGACTGATGGACGCTGCAGCTACCCAGGCCTTGCGCGACAAGCGAATGGCTGAAATTTCAGCCTCGAACTTGCGTTGAAATTCATTTGTAAAGGTATCCCACGCCATGGCGCTAAACTGGACTGACAGCCGGCAAATAGGCGAGTTGCTATTTGAAAAATACGACACACTTAATCCCCTCACTGTCCGCTTCACCGATATGCATCGCTGGGTTCTCGATTTGGAAGATTTCGAGGGGCCCCCCGACAAATCGAACGAAAAAATTCTCGAATCTATTCAAATGGCTTGGTACCAGGAATGGAATGACGAGTACGGCGAGGAAGCCTAGAGCATCCGAGGTGGAGCCATTTCCATGCGCCTGATTTGTAACGGTTGTGGCGCACCGCTCGAACCGATTCCTGGCAAACTGAAACGGTGCTGTCCCGCCTGCGGGGTTTGGACCGATTACCGCCACCTTGTTCCGATTGGCGAACAAAAGCAACATTTGGAAAAAAAGCAAGAACAAATAAAGAATCAATCAGGCACGAAAACAGAAAGTGAGGTGCCTTCCAAGGACCATTCCCCTGCCAGTGATGCAGTTTTTGATCAGGTGATGGGTTGGGGGGCCCAAGCGGAACCGGCAACTCTCGACAGCAATAAATTAAATAAATTTAACATCATATCTGAAGTGGCCCTGGAGGTTCCCGGAGATTTTCCCGGCCGTTCCATACGGCCCAAATTGGCAATTGAACAATTCGCAAACTCGACCAACCCTGAAGATAGCCTGCCATACGGGATCACAGGCAGCACCGACATTCTTTGCCCGCAATGCGAGAAGGCTTTACCCGAAGAAGCAGTACTTTGTGTCCACTGTGGATTTGACTTTCAAACTGGTGAACAACTAAAGCGCGTTCATAAACCTTTGAAAATGGAGTGGGTTGAGGGAATGTCTTCCACCAACCGCAAATTGGTAGGTATTCTCTGGGCTGGGGCAATTTTGGTCACCCTATTGGCACTATATCAATTTGGTGAAATCTCCTTGGTTGCATGTTTGATATGGGTATTCTTTGCAATTCCTCAGATCGCCTTGTTGGTAGGCAGTTTTGGTGAATTAAAATTAACTCGAAATAAAAAAGGTCAAATCCGGCTAACCCGGGTATTTAGGCTGGGCTTTTACCCACTTGGAGAAAACCATTTTCAACCTGAGGGGCATGATGGAATTAAGTGTGCAATTCGTAATAGTACAGGGATTTTTGAGTGGGCGATCATGGCGATCTTGATGATTCCCACCCTCATCCCTGGAATCGTTTTTTATATTTTAGTCATGCACAAACCATATGTGCTTGTTGCCATGACTCGTCACTCTGGCAGGCAGGAGAGCCTACTCTTTCGCACAAGAAACGAGGAGCAAGGGCGCGAGATTGCCCACACCCTTGAAAAGCTAACCGGCAAGAACCTTGATTTTGGCGCTTGATCCTGTTTGCCAACCAAATCTTGCCTTTTTTAGGCAAGGGCTAGCATATACGACTTCTCTACTTCTGTTGAAAGGAGATCAAGCTAATTTTGCTGGTTCTCCTTTCGGAAAAATGGGTCGATGGTTGTTGGCGGGCAATTTGGGATTGGAGTCAAAATTTATGATTGGGACCGCAGGGATTCGAACCCTGAACCAAGGGATTATGAGTCCCCTGCTCTAACCGTTGAGCTACGGTCCCGAATTTTCCCAGCAAGGGCACCCGGACTACTGAACAGTATAGCCTTTGGATTCAATTGTAGAAAACCGAAACTGGACAGGTTTTTAGTTAGTCTTGAAAGGTTGCCCCCGGCGAATTGGTTCCCGGCCTGAAATTTCGCAAAATCATGAAAATCTTGGACGCTCAATGCGAAGTTAAGGGATGGAGGTCTCAATCATGCCGCTGCAAATATGCCTTTCCCGTTTAGCCTGCTTTTCTTTCCACCAAGACCAAGCAGTTGGGCAGGAGAATCTACCACCTGAATCACCAGAAATTGACTTCACAATCGCCATGTGGCGCGCTGAATTGCAAAATGCAGGCCATCGCGCTTGGATTGTGGCGCCAACAGCACGAAGGCGTCGTGTGCTGCAGCAACCTATGCCCAGAGGTTCAGAAGGGGCCCGCTTGCTACCGAGGTTATTGTCGCTGGCCGAACTGGCAACTCACTTGACTGGATTTTGCCAAAATCAGTGTAGGTTGATCAGCAGTGCAGAGCAATCACTTCGGATGGCCAGGGCACTTCAAGATACCGGACATCATTCTTCAATTGGCATGGTAGGCCATGCGCTCAAGGCTTGGAGCCAGCTGCATACCCAGCAAGCTCCGGGGGAAGAGTTTTGCGACCAAGAAGTTGATATCACCCCAAGGCTGCGGGTTCGTCCTCTTGCGGCAACACTTACCCGATTCCGGGATGCCCTTGAAAATGAAAAATCTTGGGACAACCATCTGGCAACCGAAAACCTGATTGCGGAATTGGATAATTTTCTCTCACCGGTTTCGCGTTGGGTGGAACGCACAGTTCCCGTGATCTTGCTGGACGGTTTTCACCACCTTGACCAGCAGGCGTTAAGGTTGATCGAAAAACTTGCTGAACGCACAGAGGTGCGATGGTGGATACCGGCCACCAAAGGCCAATGGTGGCACACCGATGTCGAACGCTTGCTGCAGCGCCTTTTACTACCCACAGGGCGAACCATACACGATAAAACTATTCCCTCCATACCTCTAATCGAGGTTGCCGAGCAGATTGCAAGGGATAAAACCAAACAACCTGATTCATTTGATTTAGGACATGATCCAAACATCTTTGACTTTTCCAAAGAAGAACAAGCTGGCCAGGCGGATCACGAAATCGCTGTTCAGGATCATGTCCCGGCAAATGAATTGAAAGCTGGCACCTTGCGATTGGTTTTGGTTGCCCAGCGAAGGGATGAATCTCTTTGGGTGACAGGAGAAATTCGCAAATTGCTGCATGAAAATGAGCACCTTTGCAAGAACCCACACCTTATTGCAATTGTGGTTCCCAACAGTGCGGAAGCCACCCGCTACCGTTTGGCCTGCCAGCGAGCAGGAATTCCTTGCTCTGCGCAAGCAGAAACGATCCCGCTTGCCAAAAGCCGGATTGCAAGACTAATTCAGGTGGCATTAGCGGCTCAAGATGGCACTTTTTCACATGAAGAATTACATACACTGCTCGGCAGTAGCCTATTCGCTCGCAATCTGGATTTGCCTTGGTTGCTACCACAACTCAGGCGGTTAGGTTTGGGCCTGCGTAAATCTCGCACCCCTGAAGGTTGGTTGCAGTTCTGGACTGGTGCAATTAAATCAACTTGTCAGCCACAAGAAGGCGAAACTCAAGAGCCATCGGAATTAGAACGGCTGATAAAACGCGCAGAAACACTTAATACTCTCGCCAAATCTGCGGCAAATTGCATGGAAAAACTTGTTCAGGTTTTTGCCGGGGTTCACCCGGACAAGGAACCAGGCTCCACCTTAGTGATGCGTTTGGCTAATTTTATGGCCGGATTGCAACTGGAAAAAAATCTAGGCGGAAGGAACAAGCCTAAAGACCTCCCCGAAAGGGAACTGGAGGAGGATCAACTGGCATGGAACAACTTGTTAGACATTTTAGAAGGAATCGCCTCCACACCCCGTAACGAGTTTCCTACTTTTAGCGACCGATTTGATTTGATCGGGGCACTGAACCTGGCACTTGGAGCAGAACAATTTCGTTTGCGAGCCCAGGACACGGCATGTGTACAAATTATTTCGCCTGAAGCATTGCGAGGAGGCGATTTTCACACACAGATTTGGGTGAATTTTCGCCAAGACGCTTTTCCCCCTCGGGCGCGCGGAGAGGATCATCTTGACCCGTCGGAACCGGGGAGAATAGATCGCGAAGCAAGGCTTTTCCTGTACCAAGGACTACTTGCAACTAATCAGGCGATTTTTGTCCGCCCAGGACAGGATGGTGAGGAACGCCTGCAACCCAGTCCGTTTTGGAATGAACTGCAAAAAATCAGCCAGGTGGAAGAAGAAAAGGTTTTATCCATCAACCCTGGCGAGGAAGATGGACTATGGCAGGGGCTTGGTCATTGGCAGGACCTTGCATGTTTGCCAGAAAAAACTGACATCCTCAGTTGGGTGGGGAATCAACCCACAATTGATCCCCATTTAAAGGGTGGGATCGCGAACCAGCCTGCCCTAGAGGATTGGGCCAGAACCCTGATGAAGACGATTTGGCATGTAGGGCGAGGATTTTCCCCCACGGCACTGGAACGCTTTGCCGGATGCCCTTTCAGGTTTCTGGTGGAGCACACACTCGGTCTGAAAGAGGATGATGAAAACCGCATAGGTATGCATTGGGGAAATCTGGTTCATCAGGCAATCCAGAACACACTTAGCCCCGATGCATCCTTCCCTACAGATTGGGAAAGTCTCACAGCCCAATTGCGTGAAAAATTCAACAATTTCGAAGAATTCCTTGATGACTTTCATAAACATCAGGCCGAACGCATGGCCCTTCAAGCCGGAACTGGCATACGCATTGATCACCTGCATGGATACACGGTTTTGGCAGCGGAAAAAGAATTCAGGACCGAAATTGCAAATCAGGATTTGGGTCAAATAGTGGTACAAGGTCGCATTGATCTGGTCTTGAAACGCACCGCACCTAACTTCCCGGATCGCGTGGTGGTTGACCACAAAACTGGAAAAATGTCGGGCATTAAGGAAAAAGTGGAAGCGGGCAGACTGTTGCAACCCTCCCTTTATGGTTGGGCGCTGCAGAAAGGTGAACGCAAACCAGATTTGAAGGTGGAAGCCGCCTATCTTCTCCTGCGGCCTGACCAAGTAGAACTTAAGGGTTCAGCCGGTTTGCCAAACAAAGAAGGGAAGCCCATGGATGGTCGTACCCGGCCCTTCTCCATGAAACTTGAATCCATTGAAGAAACGGTAGTGAACCATGTGGGGGAAATTCGTGGCGGGAAGATTGGCCTCACACCCTTCGGGCCAAACACCGACAAGCCAGAATGCACTTATTGCCCACTGAAGAATTCATGTCGTCACCCTTTAAATGGCTGATTGGAAAAAGGAAAAACAAACATGAGGGACACACTCGCTTTTGCCAGGCTCACTTCAGGCCAACGCCACGCCCTTTGTACAGATGGTTTTAGCTTGATTAATGCTGTTGCTGGAAGTGGGAAAACAACTCAGCTAGTGGCACTTACGCTAAAAATGCTGCTTGAAAACCCCGAAATCCATCTGGATCGTTTGGCAATTATCACCTTCACGCGCAAAGCGGGTGCAGAGTTGCGGGAACGCCTCCACAGGGCGATGACTGCAGAACATGAACATGACCGGATTTCAAATCCTGAGCGCGCCAAATTGTGGCAGAAGTGGCTAGGCCAATTGCCGGGTGCGCCCATTGGCACGATCGACGCGCTAGTACAGCAGATTTTGCGGCGACTTTCGCTTGAACAGGTGCAAGGTCTTGAACTAGACCCAGGGTTCACCGTTCATGACGAAACCCGTACTGCTTTGCTTATTTGTAGGGCATTGCATCAAATATTGGAAAAACCCGAAAGCGAACCTGGTTTGCAACCGGAACTAATTCATCTGCATCGACAGCATGACCGCCGAAGTTTGGAAAGTATCTGTGTGCAGTTTCTAAGCAGTGGGGGCGATGGAGCCAAGGCCTGGGTTGCCATCCATGCACTGCATGGTCAGCTTTTAACAAATGCAACACCGGAAATTTTCGACCTACTGACAGCACCAACTTACGAAAGATGGCAAGCGGCTTGGGACTTGGTGGAGCCTGCGGTATGGCCATCCCTTCAAAATGCAATTGCGGAATTGGCAACCAAAAATAACAGAGCTGTCCAGAAAATCGTTGAATGCGCAGGGGCCTACCCGAACCCTGAAAATACATCCAGGCAAAAATTCCAACTGGTTAGAACGGCTTTGTTCAACCCGGACGGAGACCCATTCACAAACGGTTTGGGCGGAAATCAACCCTATTCCAAGGCCGTTTTAAGCTTGCAAGAATTGCTACAACCTATCGTTAAACTGTTTAAGGGCCTGCCGAACTTTGATCGGGAACTTCCCTGCTGCGATGCGGCCTTGGTGCGACAGTGGCGAAACGCTTGGGGGTTGTTGTTGGAAGCGGTGGATAGACGCTTTGCCAGCTTGTGCGCCCGTGATAGCAGCTATCCATTCTTCCTCTTGGGCCGCATGTTGCTCAATCAGTTGCGTGGTAAAAATGAAGGACAATTGAAGGAATTGGGCATTCAGTACCTGCGGGTGATGGTGGACGAATTTCAAGACAATACACAGCAGCAGTGGGAAATTTCTTGCCACCTTGCCGGTGGTAGCCCTGATGATCCCTCCACTTGGAAATGCCTCACCCTTGTTGGTGACCCCGAGCAGGCGATCTATCACTGGCGGGGAAGCAACCCACGCCTGATGATGCAAGTTCGAACCCAGTACGAGCAAAAAAACCCTGCCAAGATCAAAACCTGGTACGACTCGATCCGAGAGGATTATTCTGACCGCGAATCAACTGATCTGGAGAAAATTGGCCTGGGGCAATTGAATCAAAATTATCGCACAGCCCCACAAACTCTTGAAAAAATTGACCAAGCTAGCTCATTTGGCATGGAGCATCTGTTGTTGGACCATGTGAAACTGGAACCCGGCCAACCAGACATGAGCAACATCAAAATTTGTGATTACATTACCCAACGGAATGCCCAAGCCGAAGTGAAATTATTGCTTCCACCGGAAA
Source organism: uncultured Planctomycetaceae bacterium (assembly GCA_903912515.1). Lineage (GTDB taxonomy): Bacteria > Planctomycetota > Planctomycetia > Gemmatales > Gemmataceae > UBA6894. Next base: position 15,639 of record CAIWHS010000598.1, on the reverse strand, counting down.
GCATAGAAGCAGGAGATACCGCAGATCAGGAATCAGAAGAGCAAGACACAACGACAATTGCATCGAGTAAGGCTGACAAATTCAATGCCTCCGCTTTGAGTATGCTGGCCGCAAACTTGAAGCGCATGCACACCCAGCATGGTGTCGCTTGGAAAGACATGATGGTGTTGGCCCATAGCTTCAAAGCCCTTCTAGATCCGCTGCAGGATGCGCTTTCTGCAGAGGGTGTACCCTGCCGGGCCTTGGTTCGCGATGCTCTTTGGCAACGGCAGGAAGTGGCTGACATCATCCACTTAATTCGTTTTCTTTCAGATAGTTCCGACAACTCTGCCATGGTTGGCGTGTTACTTGGGTCCATTGGCCGATTGACGCATTCCGAATTGCTTCTGGTGGGAATGCTCGGTGCCGGCGGTGATGGACGCAGGCCCAATGTGGAATCGGGCCTGCGTTGGCTTGCTGAGCTATTCGGCGCTATCGACCCTGGCATTAACCAAGGGATCTTGGAAGCAACACTGCAAATTTGGATGCGTTTACCAGAGAACCGCCAGAAGCATTTGAAAGCCTTGGCGTGGCAATTAACGCATAAAAATGGTTGGCGAAATCTGGTGGACAGAATGCCACATCACCAATTGGTGAGGCTGGTGCTTTCTCAAAGTATGGCTTGGGAAGCGATGGCAGCCAACCATTCACGGGATGGCTCCTCCAAGGAATCGTTCGACCGTGTAGCCCGAGGATTGGACCACGCACTTAGCCGAATGGAGGAAATAGAATCTGACGGCCCCCTTACTTTGCGCGAGATGGCCGCAACACTCACCGGTCTGATGGATGGCCAAATACCCGAAAAGGTTGATGCCGAATTGGGGCCAGGTGAAGACTTGGTACGAATCATGACAGTCCATGTCAGCAAAGGTCTGGAAGCCAGGGTGGTGGGACTGCTCGTCCCAATGGTTGGAAATAAAGGCAATCGAATCCCGCTAGGGTCCAATTTGATTATTCTAGAACAGCAGTATTTTCGGAATTACACGCCAGCGGTTCATGGAAAACTATTGGGACTACCTCTTTTCAAATATCCGAACCTGTTGGTTGAAGGCGAGCGTGTTTTCAAAACCACTAGTGATGAGAACCAAACCTCGCTAGCTCTTGCCCGACATGCCGATCAATTACTGCAAATGCAGGAATCAGTCCGCCTTTTCCATGTTGCTATTACCCGAACCGAAGCAGCACTTTTTGTTGTTGGTTCTTGCCCGACTGCAAATTGTGATAAATACCGGCTTTGGCCCCAATGGTTTTGCGAGATGGCTTGGCCGGAAGAGGTAAAAGACACGGCTATTCCGCCTGCTCCCAAGCAAACTGCCAATGAAGCCCCCCGAAGCACTGCCGGTCCCACTCCAAGGCTACCGCGCCTTGAAAGGCCAGCCAGCTTGGGTGTGAAAAAGGCCGAGGAGTTTTTAGAAGGCAATGCGGACAACAGGGTCAACCTGGAATTGGCGCATCTGGGCTTGCAGCCTGTTGTTCGTGGAATTCCAAAAGATTGGCTGGATGGGAATGTGCTGCGTGCCAAGCGTGATCTGCCTGGAACAATTGTAGGAACCCTGGTCCACCGGGGTTTTGAACTGGGAGAAGACTTACCTGACGAACGCGAGGAGCGGCAACTCTTCATGGCCAATATGGCCAGGGCACTTTTAAAAGAACGCAAGGGTGAAGACGACACAGAACCCGCCCGCGAGCAGGGCGAGTTAATGGCTGAAAAATTGGCCCAGACCGCTACCAAAATTCTGGATTTACTTCATACTCCCCAAGGAAAACGCTTTCAGGAACTGGTCGGTTCTCCAGGAGCTGCAGAGGTGGACTTCTCGCTACGTTTGGATAATTGGCTAGTCAAAGGCCGTCTGGACAGGTTGCTAGACAACGGCAACATTATTGATTGGAAAACTGATGATGCACCAATCGCAACAATTATCGATCGTTACACCCTACAAATGAAAATCTATGCGCTTGCCCTTTGGATAGCTGAGGGCCGGCCAGAAATTATCAAGACAGTGCAATTGGCCATGACGCACCATGAGGAGGTTATGGATCTCCAGTTCACCCCCACCAACTTGATTGAGTTTGAAACTGAAGTGCGTTTCAAACTCAATCAGGCCACCGAGTCAATGAGTGTGTAGTCTGAACTTTTGGAGGATTTTGCCGTGATCGAAGTGTTGGGCCTGGGGGAATGGTTATGGGATATGTTGCCTGATGGTCCTCGCCCTGGCGGGGCACCCTATAACCTTGCCTTTCAATCCAACGCCATGGGCCATAAATCAGGGATAGCTAGCCGGGTTGGGGATGATCATTGGGGTCGCGACTTGGCCAACCTGGCAGCAAATGCAAATATTGACCTTTTTTGCGCGCAAGTGGACCCGCGTTTCCCAACGGGCAGGGTTTTGGTTGAAATTCAGCCGAATAACGAGCCTTCTTACAATATCTTAGCCCCTTCTGCTTGGGATTTCTTCCAATTTGATGGGGAAATCGCCAGCGTGGCAAGTCAAGCCAAGGTAATCGTTTTTGGCACCTTGGCTAGCCGCAACCGTGTGATGCGCACATCCGTTCAAAAGGTTCTGGAAGCAGCACCGCAAGCCACGCGAATTTTTGATGTCAACTTGCGTCAAGCTTTTCATAGTTCCGAGCTTATTTTAGATTTGCTGGGCCGTTCCACTTGGCTCAAGGTGAATGCCGATGAACTGACCCACATGACCCGGGTTTCGGACATCGATTGCCCCAATTCTGTTGAATCAGCAAAAGCCCTTTTGGAAAAACACCAACTGGAACTGGTGGCAGTGACTGATTCCAACAAGGGGGCCATGCTGGTTACCCCAGATGGGGCTTGGCGGATTGACGGGCATAATATTAGCGGAGGCGATCCGGTAGGCGCCGGTGACGCATTCACTGCAGGCCTTTTGTCGCGCTATCTCGAAGGAGCCAAGCCACAGGAGATGCTCGCCTTCGCGAACGCCTTAGCCGCTTTAGTGGCCAAGGAAGTTGGCGGAACCCCCCTAATAAATCGAGAGAATGTAAATCATTTATCTAAAATATTGCCAATCCACACGCTTTTCTGAGAGTTAAATCGCAGCAGGGAGTGAAGAGAATTTGATTCTCCCGACCCCCTGCCCTCCACTGCACTTGTTGCCTATCTATTCCTTTGGTTCGACGAAGTCTGCCATCCAGACCTGGCTGGGTTGGCGACCATCACGGTTAGAAGTCCAAACCATTTTCTTGCCATCCGGGCTGAACACAGGCAAAACATCAGCCCCAGGGGCGTGGGTAATTCGTGTTTTTTTACCGGTTTCCACATCCATCCAGGAAATGTCATAGTTGGGCCTTCCCGCACCATTGTGATTAGCACCTGCGTACACAATATGTTTGTTGTCGGAATACCAATAGGGGCCCCAGCAAACCCAATCAAGATCGTTGGTTAATGCGCGCTCCCCGGTACCGTCAGTGTTAATCACATAAAGCTGCAGGTGATCTTTCTTGGATCGATCCGAGCGAAATATGACCCGCTTGCCATCAGGCGAGAAAAACGGGCCTCCGTTGTAGCACCCGGGTGCTTTGGTCAGTTGACGCACATTTTTGCCATCGCTGTCCATGATGAACAGTTCGAGATTCTCCGCACCAGAGCGGTTGCTACAAAACACAATTTGTTTGCCATCTGGTGAGTAGCTACCCTCCGCGTCATAACCTGGAGCTTCGGTCAATCTTTTCAACTCGGTGCCATCTGGGTTGGCCTCGAAAATATCCATGTTCCCGTCAAAATCCCACTGGTATCGCCTACGAATTCCTTTTGCTTTTTCCTCTGCCCGGGCTGTAATTTCAGGGGCATATTTGTCTTTCGCCTTCGGGTCGAGATGTGTGGAGGCGAAAATAACCTTCTTGCTTGTAGGGTGAAAAAAGGCACACGTGGTTTTTCCAACCCCGGGGCTGACCCGCCGCGTGGCTCCTGTTCCAAGATCCAAGGTATAAATCTGGTAAAACGGGTTGGCACCATCACCTTTAGGCAGTTCTTCGGCTTGAAAAATCAATTTTTCTCCATCTGGAGAAAAATACGATTCTCCCGCACGGGCGAAATCCCTTGTCAGTTGTTTGACGTTTTTCAGATACACAGACTCTGGCTCATTCCAAGGCTGATCAGCCACTGGAGACTGTGCCAGACTGTAACCCAAGGGGATAATCCAAGAAAAAGTAAGCAGATTCATCTCAAAAAACTCCATCTAAGTTAAAAAAACCAACCAGTTTCAGGCCTTCTTTACACTAAGTTTTAGCCATTCCATTCTCGCCGTTCCCGGCTGGAAGGAATGTTTAGCATTTTGCGGTATTTGGTTATGGTTCGTCTGGCGATTGGGACCCCACTTTTCCCCATTTGGTCCACCAAGTCCTCATCGGATAGTGGATTGTTCTTGTCTTCCGAGCCGACGAGTTCCAGCAATTTTCTCTTGATGTTTTCCCAAGCTATGTCCACTCCTGAGGCGGTGGTGGTTCCACCCCCAAAAAAGCGCTTTAACGGAAAAATTCCGCGAGGGGTTTGGGCCCATTTGTCCGCAACAGCCCGGCTGACCGTGCTCACATCAACCCCAACCATTTCGGCTACATCTTGCATCTTAAGTGGTTCGATAAAGTCTGGGCCCTGATCCAAAAATGACTTCTGTCGGTCTACGATAGCCCTGGTGACCCTTTCCAGAGTACGCTTTCGCTGTTCGATGGCATCGCGCAACCACTGGGCCGAACTAATTTTCCCCCGCAGGTAAACCCTTGTCTGCTTGTCTGTTTGCCGGTCCCGAGCCATTTGGGCATAGGAAGCGTCAATTCGCAAGCCTGGAATGGCATCTTCGGCCAAACGCACAACATACTCGCCACCATCAAGGCGATCCACAATCACATCCGGTTTGATTGCCGCTCCGGTGCTGCCAGCAAAAGGGGCCCCCGGCCTTGGGTTGAGGGTTCGCAGGTTTTCAATCGCTTCGCGAATCTCGCCAAGTTCGCGACCGGTTTTCCTGCAAATGGCTGGAAGGCGGTTGTGCTGAATATCCTCCAAATGGTGCAAAATCAGCGAACGAACCAAATCAGCGTGGGGCAATTCAGGAGAGACTTGCAACAACAGGCATTCCCGCAAATCGCGTCCACCAATTCCTGGAGGGTCGAAACTTTGTAACGATGCCAGTGGTGCTATCAGCTCATCCGGTGAAATGGGCGGCTCATGGGCCTGTGCCAATTCCTCAAGGGTTCCGGTAATCAATCCTTGTTCGTTCACTGCATCAATCAAATATCGAACTAATCCAACCTGAATGTCGGGCAAACGCAAAAAAACCAGTTGCTCCAACAGATGGTCCCTCAGGTTGGGCGGACGCGAGGCTATATTCGCCATCATGTCCATATGTCGGTCGCCCATTTCATCCAAGCGCGACCGAGAGGGGCGGGATTCATCATCAAAATCCCGATAGTCTTTGCTCATCAGGTGAAGGCGCTGAAAGTCAGCTTCGCCCTTGATCGGATCCATTCGCAAAACGCCCAATTCCGGGTCCTTGGTGCGCCTCTCGACAGGTTCGCCTTCAAACAGCTCCTGCTCCCCTCTAGGAATCAATTCCAATACCGGATTCTGCTCCATTTCCCGCTCAATGCGTTCCTCCAGAGCCTGCAGTGGCATCTGCAGGATCTCCATGGACTGAATCATCCGGGGACCAATTGTGGTCTCGGTCGTCAGTCGCTGGGAGAGAGACGTCTCAAGGCGCATCGTCTTTCGGAACTCCTTATTTTGCCTATATCAAAAAAAATCAAAAAGTGTTTCGTCCGTCCATTGCGTCAGCAAGCATTTGGCTATTTGCAAATTCCAAAACAGATCCGGCAGGAATTCCGCGCGCCAGGCGGGTGATCCGCACATTCATGTGTCCTAGCAGGCCAGCGATATAGAGCGATGTACCGTCCCCTTCGAGTGTCGGGTTGGTGGCCAAAATAACTTCGCGAATTTCTCCGCCCCTAAGCCGGGTAATCAGTTGATCTATCGTCAGCTTCTCAGGGCCAACCCCCTCAAGGGGCGACAGACGCCCATGAAGTATGTGATAAAGACCACGGTAGGTCCCCATCCTTTCAAACGCAGCTTGGTCCCTGGGCTGCTCAACCACACACAAAAGTCCAGAATCCCGTAGTGTATCAAGGCAAGTGAAACAGGTTTCGGCCTCGGTTGGAACACAGCAGCGGGAGCATCTTTTCAGCTTCTCCTTCACCGCCCTTAGCGCATCAGCAAGTTCAAACACCTCTTCTCTGGAAGCAGCCAAAAGATGATGGGCAATTCGCTCAGCACTTTTAGGGCCAATTCCTGGCAAGGCTCCCAGCATTTCCTGCAAGCGTTCCAAAAGAGGCTTGGATTCTTCCTGGCCCCGCCTGTCACTGCTCCAACCCCGGTCACCCGCCATATGACGCTGCCCCATCGTCATGCCGCCCTCCCGGCGCTCTTCCTTCCAACATCCCTGTCTAAAGGCTCAAGCCTTTAATTACCCTGGCAAGCCCGGGAAACCGGGCATCATCCCAGGCAGGTTCATTCCACCGGTTATTTCCTGCATTTCAGCGGCAATTTGCGCTCGTACCTTGACCAAGGCGATATTAGTGGCAGTTTGGACCATCTCTCCCAACCGACCACCCCCTAACATCAGAGCCTGATCAGGAATCTGGCATGAAATGGTTTCCATCTGGCCGTTCACAAATACTGTTATCTGTGCCGGAAAATCGCCAGCAGATCCCTCAGCGCTTATTTGGGGTAATCGCTTCTGAAAACGCTCCATCTTTTCTTTTAGTGCAGGCATCGACCGCATCATCGAGGCAAATTGGCCTATTTCCTTAAACATCCTGTTCCATGCCCCCAAAATCTAAAAACGCCCGGTCTCAGCTTGGCAAAATAGACCAACTTACATTCCATTGTATGCATTGGATTTGCATAGTTATTGCATTTGGCCCGAATTTTGCTCAGTAGAAAAAACTTCGACACACTATGTCAGCCACAAGTTATTCATAAATATTAACTTAAGGCAAGTCCGCCTGAGGGGCAGGCTTGCCAAAATCTTTGTCAAAACTAGCTATTTCTGCATGAAATATTTCAATTGCCCGGGTGATTAATGGAATTTTCTCAATATCGCTTCTAGCCTGAACCAGATTGGCAGCGCTGGCCTGTTGTTGAGCCAAAATGCCCGGGGGGGCGGCTGGCGCTTGGCCAACATTTACATCACCGACGCCCTTAGCTTCAAGTTCCAGTTTGAAGACCCAGCTTTGACCAGTCAAATCCCTAGTCAGGTCCGTCAGCCGGGCAATGCGGGACAAAACAAAATCATGGTCTTTCGCAGCCGAAGCAGGAAATTTCAACACCGCATTCCCCGGGCTGGTCACCATGGGAACATCGGCCTTGAGCAGGCCCGCCGAAAGGGTCATCCCGGCCGAATTCAATAGGTCGTCCCACACATCACTTAAAGATCGACCAATGCCAGCATTTGGCTCAACTGCGCCCTGCACCGCCTGAACCTGCTTCGCAGCCAAGCCCGGTGAGCCTCCTCGAATAGGGCTAGCCGGGGTTACCAGGACATCAGCCCGGCCCCCGGCCAAGGCTTTTTTTGGATCAGGCTCCGGGTCGCGATGCAGGGGTGCTGAAGTGAGAACCTTAGGGGGAGTTCCGGCGCTTGTTGCCCCACCACCGCGTAGCTCCAGCATGGCAATTGCCAATTGCCCGACCGGAATCAATTCCCCAAGGCGCGCCATGCGAACCATTGTCAGCTCAACCAGCAAACGCTGATGGGGGCTGTCCTTCAACCGCATCAAGGCGTTATCGAGCAGGTCAAGCCCGGCCAAAGTAGCTTCCATTCCCAGTTTGGCAGCCAGTTCGCGCACATCTTCCAAAAACTTGGGACTTACATTCAATGAAGTGGCATCTTTTCCCGCAGCCTGCAAAAGCATGCAATCGCGCCACCAGGAAGCCAACTGCAACAGGAGCTGTTTGTAGCTGACAGCCAATGCTTCCGGGCTGGCCAACACCCCCAATACCCCTGCAGGGTTGCCCTCTGAAACACACCTTGCCAGAAGCGCCACCAAGTCCTCATTGGCTGAGCCCAGTAGCTCATGAATAGCTTGTGCAGTCAGCGTCCCGTCGGCATAGGCGAGGGCTTGGTCCAAAAGTGACTGTGCATCCCGCATCGACCCGCCCGATTGGCGGCATACTAAGTCAATTGCCTCTTGTTCGGCCTCGCGTCCTTCTTTTTGGATAATTTCCTTTAAAAGCGTTTTCATCACCGGTGCGGGAATTGCCGAAAAATCGAACCGCTGGCACCGAGACAAAATGGTTGCAGGTAAATCCTGCGGGTCGGTGGTGGCGAAAATAAACTTTATATGCGGCGGGGGCTCTTCCAAGGTCTTCAAAAGGGCGTTGAAAGCCTCCGTGGTGAGCATGTGCACTTCGTCAATGATGTAAATCTTGAACCGGCAGTGCACCGGCTGATAGCCAACTGTAGAGCGCAATTCCCGAATATGTTCGATCTTGCGGTTGCTGGCACCATCAATTTCAAGAACATCCACCTCATCACCACGGGTGATTGCCTGGCAAATACCGCACTCACCGCAAGGGGTAGGAGTCGGGCCTTTTTCACAATTTAGGCACCGCGCCAAAATGCGGGCAGTAGAAGTTTTTCCCACCCCGCGCGGACCGGTGAACAGGTAAGCATGAGCAATTCGGCCTGAGCGGATGGCATTACCCAACGCCCGCGAAACAGAATCTTGACCAACCAAGGTTGTAAAATCATGCGGACGGTACCGCCGGGCCATGACCGTGTAACCAACAGAACTGATTGCAGTTGATTTAACCGAATCAACTTCTTGTTCGGAGCCGGCTGATTTATCTTTGGTGCGGGCCTTGGCCACCTGAGCCTCCTACGGCACCACAATTTGACGGGCACTAAAGCTTCCAGTTCCGCGGCGTGGCGCCGGAAGAGGATAATCCACTGCACAAAGGCTTGCTGCTTATGGCTGCTCCTTCCGGCCTGACCAGATTCACAACTGCCCTTTGCGTGGGTCCCCTCCCGGCGCCTCGACGCGTCTTGGAATGAAAGGCTGCCCATGGCAAACCTTTGACTGACTACTTCGCTTTTACTTTATCAGCCAAGGAAGGACTGCCAAGGCGACCGTTCATCGGGCAGAATAAGTGCATGGAAAACAATGCCTCTCAAAACACCTCATGGGCCCAACGATTGCCCAAAACCATCTTTTGCTCCCAAAGGTTCGCCTTTGCCTCGGCTGTTGCCTATATTTTTTGGCATTTTCTTTACCGCTTAGCCACGGCCGGCAACGCTCTTTATCCGTTTGATGGCCCCTTCAACGATGGACCATTTCAGCTGCATAACCCAATGCGCCGCATGGACTTTGGTCAAACTTTAGGTGCCGATTTCTCCTTTTTCCACGGGCCCCTCATCCCGGCCCTGCATTATCCAATTCATTGGCTGGCAGGAAAATCCATCCATGCCTCAGAAATGGCTCGGCAGGTTGTGAGCATTTTTGCTTTCCATGCCGCCTGGCTGGCTATTTTTTGGGCATGGACCGGCAAATTCCTGAAATCCATCATCCCATGGGCCCTAGCGGTTATGGCAGCCGATGCCTGGGATATGTGGCAACTGGCGGAATGCGATAACAGTCTTTATGGCTTGCGAGGTGCTTGCCCGCTTTTTGCCACTGCTGCAGCAATAGCGCCTTGGAAGCTTGCAACTCGCTCCATGGTGACCGGCTTATTTTTGGGTTTGGGCCTGTTGGTTGGCACCGAAATTGGTTTGGCGGCATTAGTGGCCACCTCTTTGATTTTGATGGTCTGCCTTGTAATCAAAACTACGCGAAATAATTCCTTGCGATCCCTCATTTGGGGCCTACCAACTACTTTGATTGCCTTACTGGTCCCCCTCCTGTTGCTAGGAGGCACAGAGGCCGTAACAGACTTTTTCCGATTCAACCTGGGAATCGTTCCCAAAGACCAGTTTTGGTACTTCGGTGTCCCACCAAACCCATTCCCTCGCAACTTCAAAACCCTTTTCATGGTCGAACCGGTCAGGGTAACTTTTTTGGCCGCAACCATCTCGCTTGGCTTATTCTTTCTTTGGGCAAAGTTGGCCCTCAACCCATACCGATTGCTGCCACTATTTGCCTTATTTCTGTCTGGTATTATTTCATCGTATGCACTTATGGGTTTGCTCAACCCGGTTTATTTGGGAACCATTCGGCGCGACATGATTGCTATCGCGCTAATGGCCGCCTTCAATGCCTCCATCGTTGTTTGCCAAAAGGGAGCGGCTTCCAAATCGTTGATTCAACAATCGGTCGCCATCATCCTGATTTGTTCTTTGGTTATTTGGCCGAGCTTCTTCCGTTACGAAGGCATTTTTAAGGCTTCCCAAGTTGCCAGTGGCTTGGGAAATTTTGCCAAAGCGGCGGTGGCGCTGCCACAAGGAACTATCAGCCCACGCCTGCAAACTGATCTTGAAAAAGTATTGGCAGAAATTGACCAAAAACTGCCAGACCCGTCAACTCGTCAGGGGCAATTTTGGTCCACCTTCTCAGGATTACCAGAAGATCGTTTGAATGTTTTAAATCCATACTGCGATTACATTATTCACGCGTTGGGTTCACGCAGGAATGAATATTTAGATAGTTTCGCAAACCTGAAACCGATGCTCGTTTTGGTACCCGGCCTGAGCCAGTTTTCATACGAGAACTGGGTCCGCGACACCAACTGGCCTTTTTATGAACTTGTTTATCTTAACTACAAAACTATTCTGGCCACCTCGGGTCACATCTTGTTGGAAAAATCCAAATCCTGGCTTTCCCCTGGAAATTGGGAAGGGGAGGTCGTTGCCAACGACAGGGGTGAAATTCTGCTACCACCTGCCCAGCCTGACAAAATCCTCAGTATTGAGGTGGAATATTCCACTCAGAGCCGTTGGGGTTGGCTACCTATGATAGGCCAGCTACCTCGCTGGCTGCTGTTTCGAACAGGTGGTTTGGAAACAGCTCCTGTCAGCCTTCCCCCCAACGAAACCACCTGGCGTTTCGGCTCCCGTGCCAAACCAGGTGAAACAGTGACCCTTACCCCTCTTGCCGTTTCCCCATGGGGTGGAAAGCTCACGGTAAACAAAGCGAGGTGGCGGTGGATTAATACCACGGGCCTAAAAGACTAAATGCCAATAGCCTTAGAAAACCGATTTTGAAAAATTACCACCCCTAACCTAAGGTATTAAGATAAAGTAATTTAGGATCTGTGGATCAAATCCAACAAAATCATTTCCCTTGGGACTTAGGTTCTTAAATCAAATGGTCGATCCCGAAAAAACCTTAGCCGGTAACAATCAGTCAAATGGAATGGAATTGCAAAAGCCCAACCTTTGTCCTGATGAAACTTCCTTGCTGACAGGCACCGCTGGAGGAGGCAACAACACCCCAGCACCGCCTTCATCTAAACCGCCAAAACATATGGCAATTGTGAACCTTCCACCCGGTTATTTATTCGAGTCAAAAATAGCCTCAGGGGCCATGGGGGTTGTATACAAGGTTCGCCAAACCTCACTAAACAGGTTAGTTGCACTTAAAATGATTTTGGCCCAGGCCAATGCTTCCAAGGAAATGAAGCAGCGTTTTAAGGTCGAGGCCCAAGCACTAGGCCGTCTTAGCACCCCGGGAATCATTCAGATTTATGATCATGGGGAATTTGAAGGCAATCCATTTATCGTTATGGAGATGTGCAGAGGCGGCAATTTGGCCGATCTTTTAGTTCGAAGGCAACTGCCACCCAAGCAGGCTGCCCAACTCATTGCCAACTTGGCCGCCGCACTTCAAACCGCTCATCAGGCCGGCATTGTTCACCGCGATATCAAGCCGTCGAACATATTAATCAAAGAACCAGTCGGCTCGATTGATATGTTGCAGCCAAGCCAAATGCGCATTGCGGATTTTGGTTTGGCAAAAAACATTGATACCGAAGATGCCGGATTAACACGAGCCGGCCAGTTGGTGGGCACCGCTCTTTACATGGCACCGGAACAAATTCGTTCGGCCAATCAGGCCGGTCCAGAGGCCGACATTTATTCGCTAGGAACGATTCTTTACGAATTCCTCACAGGCCGTGTTCCCTTTCAGGCACCAACATTCATGGCCGTGGTTCGCTTGCTGGAAAGGGAGGACCCAATACCGGTTTCAAGGCTGGCTTACAATTGCCCTATAGATTTGGAAACAATCTGCCTGAAATGTTTGGCGAAAAACCCCATCCAAAGGTACGCCAGTGCGGGTGAATTGTCTGCAGATCTGAAACGCTTTCTTAATGGCCAAACTATCCTTGCACGCAGACCCACTTTGCTGGAATCAGGTTTTCGATGGGTCAGTCGCCACCCGACAGTTGCCGCCTTGGTAATGCTAGCCACCCTTTCTCCTCTAGCAGGCGTTCTTTACATTCAGTGGTTGGCCGGGGAGTTAGTGCGGCACACCGCCTTGGAAAGTGTAACCCAACAGGCCGATTTATTGCTGCATGCCAACGATGAATACAGCGATATTGTAAAAAAAGTTCGCGACAGCGGTTATCAAATAACGCATGACCCTATTCCGGAAAAAAACAAAGTTCCCCTCAGTATCCCTGCAACTTTTATCCACGATATTGGGCTTCGTCTAGAGAAATCACCTACCTCAGACATAGATGTTCGCTTATATAGTCAATACCCATTTCCTTGGCGTGTCAAAGAGGGCGGGGTCCGTGATCAATTTGAAAAAGATGCCCTAGCCATTTTGGAGGAAAACCCAAAACGGGAATATCATCAATTTGAAATCCGCAAAGGAAAAAGAGTGCTACGCTATGCGATTGCCCGGGTTTTGAAGGAAAGTTGTGTCGAATGCCACAACACCCGGTCAGATTCTCCCAAAAAAGACTGGAAGGTGGGAGATGTACGGGGAATTCTTGAAATCACCAGGCCATTGATGCGTGATGAAAATGAAGTGAGGCAAAGGGTTCGAGGACCCCTACTGGCGGTAACTCTTCTAAGCGCGACCCTGATTGGTGGAGCGATTACCGCACTTTTCGCCCAGCGCAACAGGGCAAGGGCTGTAGATAGGGATGAATTTACCACATAGAAATAAGGGACTGCCGTGTGCTTGCAAATGTCGCAATGTATAATTAAAAAGGCGGTTAAAAGTGTCTGCATTGATTGATACCCGCCCTCGGGACCTTCGTTGGTACCACGCTGGCCCCATGCTTTTTGGAGACCTTGGAACCAGTCGGCTCTATGTTCTTGGATTGGCATTCTATTTCACGCGCCATGCCTCCTTGTTTCACATTTTTTTTGTTAACATACTGCTTGTGCTAGTCGGTTCCTGCTACCTGATTATTTGCCGCAAATTCCCAGAGGGTGGTGGAGTATATTCTTCGGCAAAATCCGCAAGCAGGGTACTGGCTTTGGTAGGCGGCCTTATGCTTTGCGCAGATTACACAGTCACCGCCGCAATGTCCTGCTTGGACGCCTTTCGCTACTTGGGAGTTTCCGGAAATTTTTTGGGTTTGCGTGTCGAGCTTTATTGCACCCTAGGGGCAATCGGCTTGATCGGTGCCGTGAATTGGTTTGGACCCAAAGGCATGGGCCTGGCAGCCCTTTGTATCGCAGTTGCCACTGTCATCCTCACGATAATCATTGCCTCCTGCGCCATTCCGTTCCTGCATCACACCCGAATTGAATTCCCAATCAGCGAACGGTACAGCCTTTCCGCTTATGGCGATGCCTGGGTGGGATTCACCGAAATCGTTTTGGCACTTTCCGGGATTGAAGCTATCGCCAACATGACTGGCATCATGGTGCCTCCGGTTCGCTCCACATCCAAGCGCTCGATCATCCCTGTTTTGGGGGAAGTTGTAATTCTAAATTTGCTTTTGGGTGCGGCCATGAATGCTTTGCCCGATGCTAAATTGATCGATCCCCAGGGCAATCCTTTGGGAACCGATAATATGATGAATATTTTGGCGGAATCCTATGTAGGCCCAACCTTTGCAATGCTTTCCGCTTTTATATTTGGGGCCCTCCTTCTTTCCGCAGTGAACACAGCCGTTACCGATCTTGTAGCAACCCAATACATGATGGCCAAGGATGGTGAGGTGCCGAATATTCTGGCCAAATTGAACCGCCACGGGGTTCCGGGTTTGGCACTATTGGTGGCTATGGCAATTCCCGCTTTACTATTGGTTTTGTTCCCCGATTTAACCCAATTGGCCGGGCTCTATTCAGTTGGAGTTGTTGCCGCAATTACCATCAACCTATTGAGTACGGCATTTACCAGGCAATTTGACTTGATAGGTTGGGAGAGATGGTTGCTTGGCAGTGTCGGCATCCTAATGGCGGGCATTTTGGTCACTTTGTTATGGAATAAGCCAAACGCCAGGGCTTTTTCTATGGCCGTACTCAACTTAGGCTTGAGTGCGCGGATATTAACCCAAGTAGGAAGGGCGCAACTTACTCCGCAATGGCGACTAGGATTCCGCATTTTTGCGATTGCAAGCCTACTTGGCCAACTGGCAATCACTGTTTTTGTACCCGCTGAACTTATTTGGCCTTTTGTCGCTTCCGCTGTTGTGGCAGCGACCCTGATTGTTGCAGGAAAATACTTATTCAACACCATCCCAAACCAGGATGTCCCAGCCCAACCGGAAAATTTGGATGGCGATTACGAACCAAACGATACTTATCTTGTTGCAGCATCGCATCCCACATTCCAATTTGATTCAGTCATGACAGAAGCCCGCAACAACAAGGCCGGCGTTACGGTACTTTTTGTCAAGGAATTGGCCCTCCCTCAAATGGGGTCAAATTCGCTGCACTTACCAGCGGAGGACGCTTTGGCCAAGGATATTTTCAGTCATGCGGAAAATCCTGCCCGACGCTTGGGTGTCCCTCTGACTTTGGTTTATTTGGCTGGTGGATCGGTTTCGGAAAGGATTGTCTCCATCGCACGAGACTGCAAAGCTACTCGACTCTATATGCAACTATCCAAGCGCACTGCCGTGCAACGATTTTTCAAAGGGGATGTGATCGGTCCAGTGGCAGAAAAAATACCACCAGAAATGGAATTGATTATCCGGGGATAAATCAAACCACTCGATGGATTATCGCAAAAATGCCCTAGGGTGGCATTCAATTACAACCAACTAAATTGTGGAAAAATGCTGTTTCTAAACGCCTGATTAGATTCTACTTCAATCCAACATGTTCTATGCGCAAGCATTGAGAGCCAATTGTCAATCAGCCTTGTTAGATTTTTAATGATAAAATTTCCCCTGTTGCATTTTGTCGAATTCGCCAGATAAATCCCTGACCCATCGGATTTTAGTACCTGATTTTAAAAATCCAAAGGTGGCATTCCACGAAAAGAAAGATTAATCTAACTATAGGCAAATGGGAGTGGTTTGCGTGCATTCAACCAGGCCAACCAAAGTTATAGATCCCAAATCCTTGGCACGTATTTTGCCAACTTTTGTTGTATTGGCTTTTGCCATCTCAATAACTGTTTTTCTAATTTGGAATAACAGAGTTGAAACGATCTCCCTGGCCAACCATGATCCCCGCC
>CAIWHS010000597.1 GCA_903912515.1 uncultured Planctomycetaceae bacterium | reverse complement strand
CCCAAGGTGAGATGGCCATGCTCTCCACCTTTGCCGCCTGGCAAATCATGGACTACGGCATGTCCTATTGGGTTGCCTTCCCATTGACCGTTTTGATGTCATTTGTTTTGGGTGTACTGGTGGAACGCGTCTTGATGCGACCTCTTCGGCATGCCCCACCCCTGAGCCTTGTGATTGTTTTCATTGGCTTGCTGCTGACGATCAACAGCATTGCGGGTTACATCTGGAGCTTTACGGTCAAGGCATTTCCATCACCGTTTGGCACTGCGCCATTTTTGGGAAACGCATGGATCAGCCAGCATCAAGCGGGAATGATGGTTACCACGCTGATCATCCTGGTACTGTTATTTTTCTTTTTTCGCTTTACTCGGGTCGGCTTGGCTATGCGTGGAGCCGCAAACAACCCGACATCTGCTCGCCTCCTGGGTATTCGTGTCAGAACACTTGAGGGACTTGGCTGGGGTATGGCAGCGGCCATCGGCGCGGTGGGTGGCATGCTGATCGCTCCCGTCGTTTTTTTAGAACCCAACATGATGGCAGGGACCTTGGTCTATGGCTTTGCAGGTGCGGTGCTTGGCGGACTAAGCAGCCCTGCTGGCGCTGTCCTCGGAGGACTCATTGTGGGTGTTTTGGAGAACCTGGCAGGCACATTCATTCCCGTCATTGGCGGAGAACTCAAGCTCACGTTGGCACTGGTCACCATCGTTTTGGTTCTTGTAATACGACCCCAAGGACTCTTGGGAAGAAAACTGGTGCACCGCGTATGAAAAATCAAATGAATCCGCAAGGGCAGTCGATCAAGTGGATGGCGCTCATGATTGGGGTTGTTGCGGTAGCTCTCGTGCTACCTGCATTCGCCAAGGGGTTTCTACTGTTTCAAGCCACCCAGGTCATGATCTTTGCGATGGCCATCATGGGGCTGAATCTCTTGGTGGGCTTTAGCGGCCAGCTGTCGCTGGGTCATGGTGCTTTCTATGCAGTCGGCGCTTACACGGCAGCCATTTCGATGGGTCAATATGACCTGCACTACGGCTTGGCCATACCGGCTGCAGGTGTCATTGCCTTCATATTTGGATTTTTGTTTGGATTACCCGCGCTACGGCTTGAAGGACACTACCTCGCCATGGCCACTTTCTCGTTGGCCGTTGCCCTGCCGCAGGTCATCAAACTATCGGTTTTGGAATCATGGACAGGTGGCTCCCAGGGAATCGCAGTCAATAAGCCACAAGCCCCTTTTGGATTATCACTGACCGAGGATCAGTGGCTTTACTACATTACGCTGATCACGACCGGGTTTCTATTTCTCGTCGCCAAAAATCTGATCAATAGCCGCACCGGCTTGGCTCTGCTGGCCGTCAAAGAGAGCCCTGTGGCTGCCAAGGCGATGGGGGTCAATGTGTCGGTTTACAAAACGCTGGCCTTCGGCGTGAGCGCAGCATTCAATGGGATTGCGGGCGCATTAAGTGCCATGGCCGTGCAGTACATCGCACCGGAGAGTTTCACCTTTTATCTTTCGGCCGCCATTCTGGTGGGCCTCGTGGTTGGCGGCGTTGGTTGGTTGCCCGGGGCTTTTTTGGGTGCCATCTTTGTCCTGATCGTACCCAATGTGGCCGAGACCGTCTCCAAGGGCTTGTCGGGTGCCATCTATGGTGTATTTCTCATAGCCCTCATATTTTTCTTACCTGCAGGCGCAAGCACTTTTCGGGATTTTATTTTTCACCGGTTCCAACGCAAAAGCGGAACTTCCAACTAAGCAAAACCAGGAGATAGACATGTCAAACAACATCACACCAATGACCCGGAGAGCCTTTGCAAGCCAAAGCAATTTGATACGCCGTCGAATTGGAGAAGCCTTTGTGGCGGCCGTGTTTAGTAGCTTGGCAATGTCTGGCGCTTGGGCTCAGAAGGCGCAGCTGCCTGGCGTAACCGATACTGAGATCCGCATTGGTAACACCAGCCCCTACAGCGGCCCAGGATCAGCCTACAGCACGATCGCTAAGGTAGAGGCGGCCTACTTCAAAATGATCAATGACAATGGCGGCATCAACGGTCGAAAGATCAATTTCATTTCCTATGACGACGCCTTGAGCCCACCAAAAACCGTTGAGCAAACTCGAAAATTGGTGGAGAGTGATGACGTTTTGGCAATGTTCAATACGATTGGAACTGCCGCTAATTTGGCAGCCCAAAAATACCTCAATGCCAAGCAGGTACCTCAGCTGCTTGTGGGTGGTGGGGCTACCCATCTGGTAGACCCTAAAAAATATCCTTGGACGATGGGGTGGCAGCCGACCTATTTCAGCGAAGGCGCCATCTATGCAAAGCACATTCTGACCAATACGCCCAACGCAAAAATTGCAGTACTTTCACAAAATGATGATTTCGGTAAGGACTATCTGGCCGGACTGAAAGAAGGGTTGGGACAAAAGGCGGCATCGATGATCGTCTCAATGGCCACCTACGAGCCTTCAGACCCCACAGTAGATTCTCAAGTGCTTAAGCTGAAGGCTTCTGGGGCTGACGTTCTGGTCAACATTACCACCCCTAAATTTGCCTCTCAGGTGATTAAAAAGGTCGCAGAAATCGGCTGGAAGCCAACCCACTATCTGATCAACATTTCTGTATCTGTGGGTGCTGTCATGAAACCGGCAGGTATTGAGAACAGCCAAGGCATTCTGAGCACAGCTTATTTGATGGAATCCACAGATGCGCGCTGGAAAGACCATCCCGACATGAAAGCTTGGTCTGCTTTTATGGACAAGTACGTACCCGGGGCTAACAAGGCTGACTCGATGAATGTCTACGGCTACGTGACTGCTCAGGCATTGGTGCAAATTCTTGCGCAAAGTGGCAATGATTTGTCTCGTGCTAATGTGATGAAGCAGGCTGCGAATCTGAACAAGGTGCCCTTCAAGTTGATGATCCCTGGTGTGGTTGCCAACACCACGCCAACAGACCTCTACCCGATTCAACAAATGCAGATGATGCGCCTGAAAGGCGAGCAATGGGAACTCTTCGGACCCATCATTAGCAGCGGGACAGGCCAGTAATGCAGGAACCTATGCAATCCGTTCAACATCAACTGACCGCAGCGAGTTTGTAATGCCCGATACCCACGAATATGACTACATCATCGTAGGCGCTGGCTCCGCTGGATGCGTTCTTGCCAATCGATTGTCAGAAGATCCTGCCGTATCGGTTTTGCTTTTGGAGGCTGGCCCCGAAGACAAGAGCATCTGGATGAAGATTCCAGCTGGCGCGGCCCGGGTTATCGGGCCAGGGCCAACCAACTGGGCTTACTTTACCGAGCCTGAAAAACACTTGCGAAATCGAAAGATTTACTGGCCAAGAGGGCGAACACTCGGCGGCTCAAGTTCGATCAATGGCATGGTCTACCTCCGTGGCCATCCGGAGGATTACAACGAGTGGGCCCGTCTTGGTAATCCTGGCTGGGCCTGGGATGATGTCATGCCTTACTTCAAAATGAGCGAGGATCAACAGCATGGCGCCAGCGCCATGCACGGTGCGGGCGGACCGCTTGCCGTGAGCGATCCCGCCATCGACGATGAAGGTGGACGGCTGTTCATTCAGTCGGCTGTGAATGCGGGCCTGCCATTTCGAAAGGACCTGAATGACGGTATCCAGGAGGGTGTCGGGCGAGCGCAGGTCACAGTTAGAAAGGGCCGCCGTAGTTCGACTTCTGAGGCTTTTTTGCATCCCGTCAGACATCGCAGGAACCTGCATGTGGTGGTGGAGGCTTTGGTTGGGCGAATCCTTATGGAGGGGCACCGAGCAGTTGGCATCAGCTATACCAAAGGCGGCCAAACTATTGAATCTAAATCTCGAAGAGAGGTCATTCTTTCTGGAGGGGTGATCAATTCACCGCAATTGCTCATGCTCTCTGGCATAGGCCCTGGCGCGCATCTTCAGGAGCAGGGAATCAAGGTGGCCCATGACCTTCCGGGT
>CAIWHS010000596.1 GCA_903912515.1 uncultured Planctomycetaceae bacterium | reverse complement strand
TCATCACTTTGGTCCATGCGGCCACAAAGTCTTCGACAAACTTCGCCTTGGCGTCATCGGAGGCGTAAACCTCGGCAATGCTCCGTAGTTGCGAGTTGGAGCCAAAGGCCAGATCGACCCGGCTGCCAGTCCATTTTACCTTGCCAGTTTTGCGATCACGACCTTCGTAGAAGTGTTCGCACATTTTTGATTTCTGCCATTCGGTGCCCATATCGAGCAGGTTGACAAAGAAATCGTTGGTGAGCGCTTCAGGCCTGTTGGTAAGCAGGCCGAGCTGGGGATAACTGCTGGTGGTGTTGAGTACCCGCATGCCACCTACAAGTACTGCCATTTCAGGGGCAGTGAGGGTTAGCAAGTGGGCGCGATCGACCAGTTGCTCCTCACCTGGGCGGTCTTGCTTTTTGGCGAAGTGGTTGCGGAAACCGTCGGAGGTGGGTTCCAGCACCGCAAATGAGGTGGCATCGGTCATCTCTTGAGAGGCGTCGGTTCGCCCTGGATAAAACGGCACCTTGGTTGGGTGGCCGCCTTTCTTTGCCGCTTCCTCCACTGCGGCGCAGCCGCCCAGCACGATCAAGTCAGCCAAGGAAATTTTCTTGCCATCGGCTTGGCTGGAGTTGAAGTCTTTTTGGATCTTTTCCAGAGACTGCAGCACTTTGGCCAATTCGGCGGGTTGATTGACTTCCCAATCTTTTTGGGGGGCCAGGCGGATGCGTGCGCCGTTTGCACCACCTCGTTTGTCGGTTCCCCGGTAGGTTGAAGCTGATGCCCAGGCGGTGCTTGCCAATTGGGAGATCGGTAGGCCCGAGTCGAGGATTTGCCGCTTCAGGGTGTCGATATCCTGCTGCTCTACCAACTTGTGGTTCACAGCGGGCACCGGATCTTGCCAGAGAAACGGCTTGGGAACCGATGGCCCCAGGCAACGGGTTACCGGCCCCATGTCGCGGTGGGTCAGTTTGTACCAAGCCTTGGCGAAGGCATCGGCAAATTCCTTGGGATTTTGCTGGAAGCGGCGGGAGATCTTCTCGTAAGCCGGGTCGAGGCGCATGGCCATGTCGGTGGTGAACATCATGGGTGCGTGGGATTTATTCTTGTCGTGGGCGTCGGGCACGGTGCCTTCTGCAGCCTGCTCCTTGGGGGTCCATTGCCATGCGCCGCCTTTGCCTTTGACCAGTTTCCAATCGTAGCCAAAGAGATTCTCAAAGTAGCCGTTAGACCACTGGGTGGGGGTGGAAGTCCAGGCGCCTTCCAGGCCGCTGGTGATGGTGTCTTTGCCGTTTCCTTTACCCAGCTTGTTCTTCCAGCCCAGGCCCTGCTCCTCGATGGGTGCGCCTTCTGGTTCGGGGCCTACCAAATCTTTGGGGTTGGCGGCGCCGTGCGCTTTGCCGAAGGTGTGTCCGCCAGCGATGAGGGCAACGGTTTCTTCATCGTTCATGGCCATACGCTTGAAAGTTTCGCGGATGTCTATGGCGGCAGCGAGTGGGTCGGGCTTACCATTGGGGCCCTCGGGATTCACATAGATGAGCCCCATTTGTACTGCGGCCAATGGATTATCTAGCTTGCGGCCGGCAGTGTAGCGTTTGTCGCCTAGCCATTCGCTTTCTGGGCCCCAATAGATGTCTTCCTGTGGTACCCAAACATCTTCGCGCCCGCCGGCGAAGCCGATCGTTTCGAATCCCATCGATTCCAGCGCGACATTTCCGGTGAGCACCATCAGGTCGGCCCACGAAATCTTTTGGCCGTACTTTTGCTTAATAGGCAGCAGCAGGCGGCGGGCCTTGTCGAGATTGGTGTTGTCGGGCCAACTGTTGAGCGGTGCGAACCGTTGCATGCCGTAGGAGGCGCCTCCGCGGCCATCGGAGATGCGGTAGGTGCCGGCACTGTGCCAGGCCATGCGGATAAAAAATGGGCCGTAGTGCCCATAATCGGCTGGCCACCATTCTTGCGAGGTTTTCATCAACGTGGCGAGGTCTTTTTTTAGTGCGTTCAGGTCGATTTTTTTGAATTCTTCAGCGTAATTGAAACTGGCCCCCAACGGGTTACTGAGGGCTGAGTTTTGGTGCAGGATTTGCAGATTCAATTGGTTGGGCCACCAATCCCGGTTTGACATGCCGCCTGCTGCTGTGGGGCGTTCGGTGGCGGGGCGCATGGTGCCGCCGATCACCGGGCATTTGGCCGCGGGGTCGGCCTTTTCCTTGTCGGTTGGGCGATCTTGGGCATAGAGGCCGCTTGCGAGGCAAACTGTAGCCAAACCTGCCATGGCGCGGGTGGTGAGGAGAGTCTTTTTCATGATTGTTCCAATAAGTTTATGGTGAATCAGGGAGGGTGGAATTGGTGATCACAAAACTATTGTAGTCCATGAGAGCAGTTGGGTGCCAATAACGCATGGATATACTTGTAATGCGCAGAACGCATTGGCTGATGAAATTCTATTATTTATTTGAATGGTTTAACCGATTTTTCGTGTGTTCGGGCACGGGGTTATTGGGGTAGCTGACAGGTTGGCTTAGCTTGGGTGAACCTATCTTATTTCATTGGAATAACTGGGAAAAATGCATGTGATTAACGGGATCAAAATTTTCTTCACGCTGAGAGGGAAGGAGTATCCCAAGTCGTTTGAATCGACTGCGTAGAACGGGGCCTTGCTAGTCGCCTACCAACTGGTCAAGTAGGGGCGGCTAGTCGATACGAAGCAAGCCAACGAGGCGGGTATGTAAAAGCATTTTGGCTACTAATAGCGTTCGTGGCGTTCTTGTTTTTGTTGATGTTTCCTTTTTGGAAAAGAACATAACTTAGCCAGGACTAAACTATATCAACGGGATTGTACCGGCTTTGGGTCGGTTGGTAGCAGCGCCTCGGCGAACGCTTTACCGATAGGCGCTAAAATTTTGGCGGCACCCAGGTAGTGGTAGCCGCCGTTGGAGACGCCTGTTTGGAATCGCTTCAGCTCGGCTGCTGTGAATGCTTGGTCGATAGCTTTTTTCTTGGCAGCGTCTTTTTCTTCGCGGGTTTGTTTGGGACCTTTTTTGGCTTCACTTTCGAATTTGTTGTTGCATTTTTCCATCCGCTCTTGCAGGGCTTCGAGATCATCGTCCCAGAAGGGTGCTGTCTCCACCACTTTCACATTGCCTTTGAATTCAGCAAGCGCCGCGGGTGCGGCCTGAGCCTGTCGGAAGTGCATCTGCTCGCCCTTCTTGCCTTCAGCTATACCACCGATGCCCATGACACCGATCACAAACGGCAGCTTGGGAGCGGCGAGATCCTTGCGCACATCGCGGATGAAATGGGCTAGCAACTCGGCGTATTGGTCGTAAACGCCGGGCTTTCCTTGATCGGGATAAGTCCAACTGTCGACCAGATCATTGAAACCTTGGAACCAGACGAACCCGGCCAATTCGTAGCCTTGCTTGGGGTCGTAATCGGGTACCACGCGCTTGATGTCGAAGAGTACCTTCTGGACATGGTCGATCATGTGGTGGTAGAAAATGCCATCGTTCTTGTTATTTTTTGCCGCCTCTTGATCAGCATCGAGGCCCCTCTTTTTCCACTGGTTGCGGGTGTATTCGTTGAACACTTTCGGCCCGGCACTGGGCGAGCGAAAATCGGTGTGCAGGCTGCGCCCGCCCCAGGCGGTCTTGATGATTAGGATCGGCTCGTTGAGCGCTTTGCTCATGTACAGCCCGAAGGTGAATTCTGGCCCGATCTTGTTTTCTGGCGCACCAAATCCTGCAGTTAGTTGACCTTTTTTTTCACGCAAATCGGAGTAAGCATCGCCCAGGCAGCCGATGGAGGAGATCCACACCGCATCGCAGACCTTTGGTTTGCCATCTGGCCCGCGCATCTCTGCAAGCAGCGGGGCAGTTTTGGTGTCGGTTGCCAGGGAATCGAAGGTGGACAGGCTCGCATGCCCCTGCATGTTCGACTGGCCAGCGAGAACGAATACTTTCAAGGGCTTAGTTGAGGGCTTGCCTGGAGCCTTGGCGGAACTGGCAGGCGCTGGCAAATTTGCATTCCCACCGGCTTTCAAATGAAGCAGCTCTGGGGTGTCGGTGGCGGCCTCAATGGTACGGATCGCCTCGCGAACGCATTTAGCCTTCACCCGCATAAGGTTTTTGGGGAAATTTGGTTCCTCCTTTTCAAAGTAGTTGGCAATTTTTTCAAGTTGGGGAATCATCGATTTGGCGTGGGTGCCATAGGCAAACAGTATTTTCATCAGTTCGGGGGTGCGCACCTGGCTATCCCAGGGGTTTTGGTTGCGGGTGTATTGCACACAAGCCACCATGCCTTCCTCGATATGGTGCTTCGCGAAGAGACGAAGTCCCTCAACACGGATGGTGTCGGCGAACATCTCGCCGCTGGGGGCCGGCTCGTTGATCGCTTGGTGGATGGCTGGTAACAAAGGCATGATTTCTTTGGCGGAAAGATTGCGATAGACCGAGCCGATACTGCCCCGGGCACGGCCGTCTTGGTTTTTGAGACCGGCCCGCACGGCCGCATAAAGAGCCTCGCGGTCGACAGTGTCTAGCGATTTGCTGATCATGCTGTTGTCTTGGCCATCGAAAAGGGCGAACGCTAGGTAACGCTGCTGCATGCCGCGTGGATCGTTTTGCTGATCGGTTTTCGCCAGTAGTTCCAGCAGTTGGGGCACTGCCGCCATGGCGGGCTTGCCAATTTGCGCTAGGGCTTCGGCTGCTTTAATGCGCAGCCACAGGTCTTTTTCTGTGAGGAGTTGGCGCAGTGGTTCCACCGCAGGCGCACCTTTGCTTCGCAGGGCAATGAGCAATTGGCAAGCGCCGTACCTTGCTTCGAGGCTGGGCGACTGGAGCATTTTGATCAGGGCTGGAATGGGAAGCTCTTTTCGGCGTGCCAAAGCCATGGCGGCCCGTTCGCGGACCACAGGCGACCAACTGCCAAGGTGAGCCATGAGCTGATCGAGAGTGAGTTTGTCGTAGGCGCTGGTGCGGTCTTTGTTATTCCAACCGCGGCCGTCGATGATTAGCGCTTGCGAGGCGGCAGCATCGAGTTGGGGGACAACGCTGTGGCGTTTGCCGGTGAGATAAATTTTCTTCAGGGGCATTGCATAAGCGAGCAAGTGGGTTCCTGTGCTGTCCCAGCCCGCGAAGCTGTCTTCCTCATTTTCTGGCGGGCCTTGATGGCGATAGCTGCCATCATGCTGGCGGGCGAGGTCGAAGTACCAAGTGCCAAACTCGTTCATCCAGGCTCCGGTGGCGTGCGGGCCAGAGCGGGCGACGCCTGGCAAGGCCCAGAGGAGGTTGAAGTAATTGCCGGTGTGGCCGCAGTCGCGTTCGGCGCTGTGGGAGGCAACGCTCATGCGCGAGAAAAACTCGGCCCCCTTGGTTTCGCCTAGCAAGTCGAACAAGACGGTGGCCATGCCACATTTGCCGTTGTCGTCGTGGGTCTCTGTCCATGGGTGGTGGTCGCCATAGGGTATGGCGCCTTTGCCGATGTAGAATCGCAGCAGCCGGGCGCTCAGTTCGATGGCACGGGCGACCTCTGGGTCGTTCACACCCGCCTCACGGGCCATGACCAGCGCAATGGTTAGGGGAATTCCCGGGGAGTTCATCATGCCGTAACCGCCCAAGCGGCCGTCGGGGATAGCGAACCCGTGGCCCCAAGAGCCCACGGCACTTTGCCCCTTGGCGGCTTCCAAGGCCAAACGGCGCAGGCCGGGCACGACGGATTGGTCGCCTGTGGCGATCACATACTCTGCCAGCAGCATCATGCAGTAGCCGTAGTGCCAGGTTTGCATGCTTTTGGATGAGTAGGCTGCTGCCCATTGCGCCTCTTTTTTGACCAGCGGCAAGTATTCTGGATTGCCGCTTGCAAGCAGGGCGAGCGCATTGAGTGAACGGGGAATGGGGTCTTGGTCTGTGTATGCCGGCATCGCCATGCGGGCGGCCAGTGCTTTGCAACCGTCTTCGAGCAGGCGTTTTGATTTTGGGCAATCGTTGGGGGCAGTTGCGCTGTAATTGCCCAGCACTGGAAGTTGGAGGGTAATTTCCTGTGTCTCGCCCGACCGCCAGCGGGTGAGAGTCAGTTTGCCGTTGCCAGATTCTGATTCGGCAGCAGTTATTGCCCGGCCGAGTTCTGTGCGTGGGTCGAAAGAAAAGGGTTTGCCACCAACCCCCAGGATCACATCACTAGCCCTGAACTGGCCTAGGGCTGGGGAGCCTTGCTCCACTTGGGTGATGAGAATCTGCCGGGCGTCTGTTGTGACCAATTTGTCGCAATAAATCCAGCCGCGCAGGCCTGTTGGGCCGAGGTTCCAATCGTGTTTTGCATCGGCGGGGATTTTTGCGCCTTGGGTGAAGTCTGGGATGGTCTTTTTGTCTTTAGGAGCCTTTTTGTCTTGCGGGGAGGCCCAAGCAGGATTTGCCATGGCAAGCACGGTGAGGAGACTGCTGATTTGTAAAGCAACAGCGTGGATGGACATGGAGTGATCCTGTGTGGCGGGTGTGGTTGTGCTTTTTGTGTGGTGGGAGCGCTTTGAGGTTGAAAACGAATCATTCAACAATTAATTGAAATTTTACCTGAAAAATTTGCATGGGTACAGCAAAAATAGAGCAATTTTTGATAAGAATGGCAGCGTATTTGAGAAGAAAAAAATCAGCAAACAGGGCCAGCTAGCGGGCTATTTTAAGGCGAATAGACTGTTTTGGCAAAAGGGTTATCAATATGCAAATTTGGCTTATCAAAAAAAAGATGGAGTTGACCAAGCACTATTTTGAATGCTTGATCCACTCCATCTGATTGGGCAGCTAATTGGTATTAGCCGGGAATGAGAACGGTGTCGATCACATGGATCACGCCATTGGTGCATTCGATATCTGTTTTTACAACATTAGCGCTGCCAACCTTGACGCCATTTGCTGTGTCGATAGCAAGGGTGCCACCTTGGACGGTAGTGGCAGCTTTGCCATGCAGGCCCACTACATCTTTGGCGAGGACCTTCCCTGCAACCACATGGTAGGTCAAAATTGCGGTGAGCTTGGCCTTGTCAGCCAGAACGGCAGCCAGGGTCGCGCTTGGGAGTTTGGCAAATGCTTCATCCGTGGGTGCGAACACGGTGAATGGGCCGGCGCTCTTCAATGTTTCAACCAAGCCGGCTGCTTGGACGGCTGTGACCAGTGTTTTGAAAGAACCAGCAGCAATGGCGGTGTCAACGATGTCGTGCATGGAGAAATCCTTGTAGATTGTGAAGGCATCATGAAGTAAGTCGGCAGGTAAGTTCCTAACGCGATGTTTGATACAGGTCACATTTTATTAGTAGATGGTGGTAACGGTTTAATTTGAAAATATTGGAAAAATTTTGCTTGGCTGCTGGGTTGTGGTCGATTTTTCAGGTCACCTATTAGTGTTTTTGTGGGTTTAAGAAGTCATAAGTTAGGGTTTGTTCAAAAAATGAGTGGTTGTTCGAATTGAGGAAAAGTTGTGTCCACTAAAAATGATGAGCTGGCAATGCTTGGAGCAAAGTTACCAGAGCATTTGGTAGAGCGTTTGCAGGTTAGGTATGACTGTGCAACCAACCCGGCGGGCGGATTTGTTCTGTATTGGATGAACCATGCTATCAGGGCGCATGAGAACCCTGCTTTGGATGTTGCGATTTTAACTGCCGAGCAGTTGAAACTGCCGGTATTGGTTTATCAGGAGCTGTCTGAGGGAAGCCGATTTGCCAATGACCGGCACCATACTTTTATTCTTCAGGGAGCAAGGGAAGTTCATTTAGAACTGGCCAAAAAGGGAATATGCTCTGCTTTGCATCTGGAGCGGCGGGGTCACACAGGATCTTACCTTCAGAGGCTTTTTCAATCTGCGGCACTAGTTGTAACGGAAGATTTTCCCACTGCGCCGGTTAGGGATGGCTTGGCGAAGCTAAGCCAAGGCGGGGCGACTCCGGTGTGGGTGGTGGATACCGCCTGCGTGGTGCCGATGCAGTTGGTTGGCAAAGCCTACGACCGGGCTTTTGCTTTTCGCGATGCCACTCGGGAGCTTCTGGAAAAAAGACTGACTAGGCCATGGCCGGAACAGCATGCCTTGACCGTTCAATTTGCAGTAGCAGACCTATCCATTGAAACTGTTGACCTAGCGACGGCGGATCTTCGCGCGCTTATTGCCGAGTGCGACATAGATCATATGGTTGGCCCGGTTCCGCATACGCTAGGCGGTTCAAGTTGGGGTTACGACCGCTGGGAGGCATTCAAGGCGAAAGGGCTGAAAAATTATGCTGCCGAACGCAACGATGCCTTGCGCGATGGTGTGAGCCGGATGTCTGCTTATTTGCACTATGGCATGGTATCGCCTATGCGGATTGCACGCGAAGCTGCTGCCATGCGAGTGCCGGGCGCTGAAAAGTACCTGGATGAATTACTGGTGTGGCGGGAGTTGGCTTATGTGTTCTGCCACTATAAGCCTAATCATGAGAATATTTCAGCGATACCAAAATGGGCAATTGAAACTTTAAAACAACATGAAAACGATACACGGCCAGCGCTACTCGATTGGGAGAGTCTTGCGAGGGGGCAAACGGGTGACATCCTGTGGGACGCGGCCCAAAAGTCACTGCTAATGCAGGGTGAATTGCACAACAATGTGCGGATGACTTGGGGCAAAGCGCTGCTGAAATGGACGCCTACAGCCGCCGATGCCCTACGACGGATGATTGATCTCAATCATCGGTACGCGCTCGATGGCAGCGACCCGGCCTCGTATGGAGGCCTACTTTGGTGCCTTGGCCAATTTGATCGGCCGCACACTCCTGCAAGTTCGATCTTTGGCACTGTGCGCACCCGACCAACTGAAGACCATGTTCATCGGCTTGACCCGGATCTGTATCTCGCTCGGACCACTCGGCCTTGGCGGGGCGTTCGGTGCAAGGTTGCAGTGATTGGAGCTGGGTTATCTGGTCTGGTGTGCGCTCGGGTTCTTTCAGACCATGGATTCGCTGTGACTGTTTTTGACAAAAGTCGCGGAGTGGGCGGGCGGCTGGCAACTCGGCAGGTTGATAGCGCCCTGTCGTTCGACCACGGGGCGCAGTTTTTTACCGCGAGGGATGCCAATTTTTCCAGATTTGTATCTGCATGGAAAGAAAACGGCGTGGTGGCAGAGTGGGGCGGACTGGTAGTGAATCTTCAAGGGGGGCAGGCGACGGTTTGCACAGGGCAAGCACGGTATGTTGGGGTGCCTGGAATGTCGGCAGTTGCAAAACATTTGTTGGCTGCGGACATTTCTGTAAACCAGCCATGCAGAATTAGCCGGGTTTGTCAGGATGGGGCAGGGTGGAATTTGACAGATGAATCTGGTAGTAATTTTGCGGGATTTGATTTCTCGGTCGTGGCAATACCCGCGCCACAAGTAACTGAGTTGCTGGCGCCGCATCCGTTTGCCGCAACTGCAGCAGGCATTGCAATGGCCCCCTGTTGGGCATTGCTGGTGGCATTTGAAAGCCGACTTCCGGTGCCTTGGGATGCAGCGTTTGTGGCTGATTCGCTGTTGGCTTGGGTGTCGAGAAATAGTTCCAAACCGGGCAGACCTGCCGGGCCCGATTGCTGGGTGCTTCACGCTAGCTCGGACTGGTCTAGCGCGCACCTGGAAGAGACCCCTGAGGCTATATGCAGCCAAATGCTCGATGCTTTTGCGAAGGTCACGCAAATGCGGCTGCCGCCAGTGACAAACCTGCAGGCGCATCGTTGGAAATTTAGCCAGGGGGCTGACCTGGCAGACAGGCGCGCACTGTTCGACCCAACAGTGGGTTTGGTGGTGTGTGGCGACTGGCTTGGCGATGGGCGATTTGAGGGTGCCTTTTTGTCAGGTGCAGCAGCGGCAGGCTACGTTCTTAGGCAGGTTGGTATTGCGGAATCCAAGGTGGTGGCTGGTTGAACAACCCTGCCAGGAACTGGGGCGAAGTCTGGTATTCCAGGGACGGCAAAACCTGGAAGGAGCTGAAAACCGCCACCCGGGCGAAGGAGCGCCACGAGCATTCGGCGCTGGTGTTTGAGGATTCCATCTGGATGCTGGGCGGCCATGCGCAACCGCTGTGCAGCGAGGTGTGGAGGCTGCGGCTGCCGGGGAGCTGGCAGGGTGAATGATCGGCCGTGGTAGTATAAATCCCCAGAGAACGAATCACCGGAATCGCAGCCATGTCCACCACCGATACCATACCTGGAGGGTCTCAAAATCGGTCGTGGTGGGTGGTGGTGGCGTGCCTGGGTGACGCGGGCCTGTTCATCGCTTACCTGTTCCTTGTCAACTGGCGCGACCCGGCCGGGGCGGCGGAGATGGCCAAGCCGCAATCGATGATTGCCGCGCAGCGCCTGACGGCGATGAACCAACTGCGCGATGAGGATCTGGTGATCGGCGTGGTGGTCAACGGCAAGGCCAAGGCCTACGCCCTGTCGTCCGTGCACGCCCCCGACCGGCATGTCCACAACGGCATGCAGGGGGACACGCCCGTCACCGTCACCTTCTGCGACCTTGCCGATTGCGTGCAGGTGTTCACGCGGGAGGGTGCCACCAAGCCGCTGGGCGTGAAGATCGAGCATGGCGCCAGCAAGGACAGGAAGATGGTCATCCGCGTGGGAGGACCATCTGTACCACCAGAGCACCCTGCAAGCGGCGGACAATAGCGGGGTTGCTTTTCCGCTGCAATCGGCGCCTTTCACACACACACCTCGTGGGGCGAGTGGCGCAAGCTACATCCGGGCAGTGAGCTGTTCACCGGCAACTCGAACTGAGTCGCCCCGAAGGTCAGCCTCAGCAGTTTGCCGGTTTGGTCTGGCACTGAGGGGCCGGCTTATCCAGTTTCACCTGATTCCACGGCATCTTGGCGATCAGCATGCCCATGGCGCAGGTATCGGTGATGCCGGCGAACATCAACCCTGCGCCCACGAATCCGGACAGACCGAAAAAGTACGGATGCATCAGGAAACCCAGCACCGCCCCCGCAAACGCCAGGGTGCCGGCGGCGATGCGCACCTGCCGTTCGAGAGACATCCCCTTCTTACCCCGCTGCACGGGTAGCCCTGCGGCGGCCCAGGCGGTGGTGCCACCCTCGACCAGGATGAGGCCGCGGATGCCGGCGGCGGCGAGTTTCTCGCAGGCCTGTTTAGCCCTGCCGCCGGACTTGCAGATTACCGCCAGGAGTCGGCCGGGTCGAGCCGGTCCAGCGGCACAAGTTCGGCCCCGGTGGCATGGATCTCGCGGTATTCGAGGGGGGTGCGCACATCTAGCAGATCAATCGCTTCCCCGGCGGAACGGCGGGTGTGCACCTCGGACGCCTGCAAAATGGTCAATTCCATCGCCTGTTTATCCTTAAGAGAGACGGACACTCTACTGGATGATCCATGAAAGGACGGTTTGGTTACAAAGCTTTTGGATGGTTTTCAGTGATTGATATCCCGCTGTGCGGGAACTTTTGTAACCACTTGGCCTTCAATGCATCGCGGAAACGGTTTTGGAAGGCCTCGGGCATGGGATAGTGCTCCCCGGCCTGGTAAAGCTGGATGGTTTTGCGCAGGTTGTCCACCACTAACTGGCAGGGGTTGCAGCCTTCCAGATGCCCGGCGAATTCTTGGTACAGAGACAGTGCCTGTTCGCTGTCGATCACCGCATTCAGGGCCTTAAGCATCTCTTCACAGGTCATCGTGATGCCTCCGCCTGCTGGTCCTCACCGTGATGGTGGTCGGGTATCAGCCGGGTGGCCGGGTCACCCAGGGCCCGGGTCAGCCGTTCGCGCAATTGCAGCCGGGCCCGCATCAGCCGCACCTTCACATTGGAGGGGGTCAGATCTAGCGCCTGCGCTGTTTCCTCTGTGGAAAGCCCCTGGATATCACGTAGCACAAAAACCAGGCGGTAGGTGTCATCCAGTTCCGCCAGCGCCTCGTCCACCAGTCGCCGCACCTCGGCATCCTGTGCCAAATCGGCGGGATCGTTCCGCCAGCGGGCGATGTAGCTTGGATGCGGCAGCGAGGCGAATGATTCCTGGGCCGCTTCCGCGTAGCTATGCATCGGCAGGATGCGCTCGCGCCTCAGGATCTTCAGGGCATGGTTGGCGGCGATGCGCAACACCCAGGCCGCCACGGTGGATTCCTCGCGGAAATCCTCCAGATGTTCGATCATGCCCAGAAAGGTCTGCTATAACACATCCTCCGCGTCATGCGTGCGGGAGGGGCCCAAAATACGCAGGGCCAGACCATGCACACGGTTCTGCAACCTGCCCACCAGCTCTTCAAACGCCAGGAAATCTCCCGTCCTTGCCTGCAGGAAAAGGCGTAATTCCTCGGCGGGGCCCTCCTCCGGAGGGGGCTGGGCTGTTTCAGGCGGGAGAAAAATGGCTGCCATGGGACCAAGCATACACCAAGATATGAACATTTTTCCAAATGGTTGTAACCAAAGCTGGCTTGTAGGATAATCCTGTCAGGGAACCAGAATGGGAGGCTTGACATGGCATCTTCGGACAATGGTGCGGTGAGCAGTTTGGGCGGCAAGGCAGGCCGTATGCGGCACCGGGTAATCTGCGTGATGGGGGGAGGGTTGGCGGTTGCTGGCACCGTCACGGCCCTGCTGGGGCACCATCAGGCGGGGGCGATGGTCGGCGCTGTGGGCGCCTTGGTGCTGCTCAGCATCCCCGACACCCAATCGAAGTGAATCCCATCGGCGACGCGCACGGCCAGCAAAAACCGTTTGGGAGCAACCTCATGGAAATCCTGTTCTTTGCGGGTGCCCTAGTTCTGTGGTTTGCCCTGCAGATGTGGATTTTGCCAAGCCTGAGGGTGCCCACCTGAATGTCGGGGGATTGCTCGCCGCGGTCGCGGCCCGAACCTCCCGCCCAGGCCCCCGAGAAGGGGGCCCACCCACCAATCCCGTCAGAACCCATGGAAAAGCGATGAACACCCTGCATCCCCAATCGGCCCCCGTGTCTGCTGGAAAACGGGCTGCCACCGTTCTCAAGAACCTGTTGACCTTCACGCTGGGCATCGCCGGGCTTGCCCTGTTCCTGGCCGGGATGGGTGGAGCCTTCCACCACAAGGTCCAGCCCGGTGAAAAACCCGTCGAGAAGGCCAGTGCCCAAGGGCGCGAACTGGTGCTGGTGAATGCCGAGCAAAGCGTGGACGCCCAGAACGCCGTAGGCACCGTGCAGCCTCGCCGCCGCACCGAGATCGCCAGCCAAATTCTGACCAATATCCGGGAAATCAAGCCCCGGCCCGGCGACAAGGTTGCCGCCGGTGAGTTGCTGGTGCTATTGGACGATCGTGAACTGCTGGCTCAGCAGCGCGAGGCGCTGGCTAGTCAAGCTGCTGCCGATGCCGATCTGGTCACGCGCCGTGGCGACCTGGCCCGGGCGCAGTTGCTGCGCGGCACTGCTGCCCTGAGCGTGGAAGAGTTTGCCCGCATCGAGGGCGCCTTCAAGGTAGCCGAGGCCCATGTGAAGCGGGTGCAGGAAACCAGTGCCCGCATCGAGGTGCAGCTCAGCTACACCCGCATCAACGCGCCCAACGCTGGCATCATCGGCGACCGCTTTGCCGAGCCGGGTGACTTGGCGGCACCCGGCAAGCCCCTGCTCACCTTCTATGAACCCGAGAACCTCGAGCTGCATGCCAGCGTTCCCGAGAGCCTGGCCACCCGCCTGGCGTTGGGCCAGTCGCTCCTAGTGCGGGTGGATGCCGGCAATTACACCACCCATGCCGCCATTCGCGAAATCGTTCCCCAGGCGGATCCCACTAGCCGCAGCGTGCTGGTCAAGCTGACGCTGCCAAAGGTCGGCAGCACCCAGCTTCTGCCAGGCATGTATGGCCGTGTCTCCATCCCGGTGGGCCAGTCCGAAAGGATCTGGATCCCTAGCCACGCCGTCCGCAATCTGGGACAGCTCGATCTTGTCGAGGTGGTCGATGCGGACAACTGCCTAACCCGTCGGTTTGTCCGGCTGGGCCGCGAGGACCGCGCCCGGGTCGAGGTGCTTTCGGGCCTGAAGCCGGGTGAGCGAATCGCCCTGCCGGCCCGCTGATCCAACATCAAACTCCGGAACCGGGAATCACCATGAGCAAATCCCAAGACCAGGACCAGGGATTCACCGCGAAGGTGGTGGAGATGTTCCTCACCGGGAACCTACCCATCCTTCTCATCATCGTCATGCTGGCCGCGGGTGCCGCAGCGCTGATCCTCACGCCGCGCGAGGAGGACCCGCAGATCGTGGTTCCCCTGGCCGATGTGTTCATCCGCATGCCGGGTGCCAGCGCGGAGGAGGTGGAACAGCAGGTGGCCAGCCGGCTGGAACGGCTGCTGATGCAGGTGGACGGGGTGGAGTATGTCTACTCCATGTCCCGGCCGGGCGAAGCGGTGGTGACGGTGAGGTTTTTCGTGGGCGAGCACCGCGAGAACAGCCTGGTCAAGCTGCACAACAAGATCTCGATGAGCGCCGACCAGGTGCCACCGGGTGTGACTGGTTGGGTGGTCAAGCCCATCGAGATCGACGATGTCCCGTTCGTGAACATCACGCTCACCAGCAAGACCGTGGACGACTTCACGCTGCGCCGGGTGGCCGAGCAGGTGGAGGTGGGGCTGCAAAGCGTGCCGGACACGGCGCGCACCGAGGTGGTGGGCGGTCGCAAGCGCCAGTTGCGCGTCCTGCTTGATCCGGAGCGGATGTCAGCCCGGCAGGTCACCCCGCTGGA
Organism: uncultured Planctomycetaceae bacterium; assembly: GCA_903912515.1. Lineage (GTDB taxonomy): Bacteria > Planctomycetota > Planctomycetia > Gemmatales > Gemmataceae > UBA6894. Next base: position 1,207 of record CAIWHS010000596.1, on the reverse strand, counting down.
TGTGGACAGGGTGCTGCGTGCCGCCAATGTGAACATGCGGGCCGGCACCCTGCGTGCCGCGGACAAGGAAGTGTCGGTGGAAAGCGGCCCGTTCATCCGAGACACCGCCGAGCTCGAGTCGCTGGTGGTGGGGGTGCATGACGGCCGTCCCACCCGTCTGGGGGAAATCGCCAAAGCCATCGACGGGCCGGAGGAGCCGAGCAACATCTCACGGATTCGTTTCGGTGCCGGTTCGGAGAGGGCCTCGGGGGAGGATCAGCCGGCTGTGACCGTGGGCGTTGCCAAGCGCAAGGGCAGCAGTGCTGTCAGCGTGGCGAGGGCAATCGAGCGGCGGCTGGAAGCGTTGAAGGGCAACCTCATCCCGCACGATATCGACGCCATCATCACCCGCAACAACGGTGAGACGGCGGACGAGAAGGTGACGGAACTTATCCGCGAGCTGGGATTGGCCATCATCATCGTCTCGGCCCTGATCATCTTCTCGCTGGGCTGGCGCGAGGCGCTGATCGTGGTGACCGCCGTGCCGCTCACCTTCGCGCTGACACTGCTGGTCAATTATCTGGCCGGCTATTCCATCAACCGGGTCACCCTATTCGCGCTGATCCTGGCGCTGGGGCTGGTGGTGGATGACCCCATCGTGGATGTGGAAAACATCTTCAGACACTTCGCCATGCGGCTTCGGCCGCCCATGGAATCGGTGCTGGCGGCGGTGAACGAGGTGCGGCCGCCCATCATCGTGGCCACGCTGGTGGTGATGGTCTCGTTCATCCCCATGGTGTTCATCACGGGCATGATGGGGCCGTACATGCGGCCGATGGCATTGAATGTGCCGGTGGCCATGTTCATGTCCATGGTGGTGGCGTTCACCATCACGCCGTGGCTGAGCCTTCATGTGCTGAAGGGGGTCTACGGCAAGGGCGGGCACGAGCCGGTTGATCCCTCGCAGACCGGCATCTACCGCGTCTACCGCGCCATCCTGATGCCGCTGCTGGACTCGAAATGGCTGGCCTGGGCGCTCATCCTTGTCACCACCGGGCTGTTGCTGGCCTCCATGGCCCTGCCCGCCATGGGACTGGTGCCGCTGAAGATGCTGCCGTTTGACAACAAGAACGAGTTGCAGGTGCTGGTGGATTTGCCGGAGGGTTCCACCATGGAAAACACCGACGCGGTGCTGCAGGAGATGGCCGACCTGGTCTGCTCGGCCAAT
>CAIWHS010000595.1 GCA_903912515.1 uncultured Planctomycetaceae bacterium | reverse complement strand
TGGATTGAGTGCTGAACGACGATCGACAGCCAAATTCTAAAAATGAACAGGTCACCCTGTGCCGGTTGGTCTAACCATTGGGTAAAGTGAGATTTGGATTGAAATCGACTAAGTTGCCAGCAGTTGCCAGTAATAAATAATGGCAATCATATACTTGTAATAAAATTCATGAGTTATAGGTAACTGGTCTCGAGATTTCTTGGGAGTTCTAGAGGATTTTGCGGCAGTGGGTTAGGAATCTGGAGATACCGCTGTGCCCAAGGAGCAGCGGGCGTTTCGGAATTCCCATAAAAACCGGGCAATTACTGATCAAAAACCGTTTTATTGTGGTTTCGCACGCGGTGGCCGGTTATAGTTGATAATGATTCGATCGCCGTCCGGCTTTGGCCGGATTTGATTCTACGATCCGCGGTCTTTTTAACTTTTGCCGTTCAACTTTCCCTGGAATGGTAGATGAAAGTCGGCGCCACATCCATGACGCTGCTTGACCGCCTGGCCGTGGCCAACTCGGCGGAGGCGTGGGACCAGTTTGTCCAGTTGTACGCCCCGCTGATGCTGTACTGGAACAAGGAGTCTGGCTTGCAGGAGGCCGATGCGCGCGATGTGGCGCAGGACGCCATGGCCTTCATCATCACCCACATCAGCTCCTTCGAGCGCAACCGCGAGGGCAGCTTCCGCTCCTGGCTCAAACGCATCTGCTACAACATGCTGCGCAACCACAGGCGCAAATCCCGCTCCGGACAGCGCGTGGCCGATGTGAAACCCGAAGACCTCCAGACCGCCGGCGAGGATTTCCTCTACGCGGAGAACTACTACCAGGATGTGTTCGAGTCGGCCCTGCGGATGCTGCACAAGGAATTCACCGGCATGAGCTGGGACGCCTTCCTCGCTACCGCGCTGATGAATCAGCCGGTGGAGCAGGTGGCACAGGAGCTGAAACTCACCCCCAACGCCGTCTACATCGCCCGCCACCGCATCACCACCCGGCTGTCGGAGACGGTCCGCGAGTTCGTGGAAGGGGATGACCTGCCCACCCTGACCGTGGACATGGTGGAACGCATCACCAGTCAGGCGGCCCATAACCTGCGCGACCGTCTCGGCCGCCAGGCATGAGCCTTTTCAATTCATCAACTTTTCAAGCGGTTTTTTTGGGTCGTCCTGAAAGAAACACCACTTCCCGTGACATTCTGTTACAGGAGCCCGATGGGGGCACCGGCCACGATACGGTTCACGCCATGCCAAAAACCAGCATGCCAACCAAGGGAAAACAGTCCGCCTGCTGCCTGGAGGACGGTTTGCTGCTGTCTATAGCCCGGGGGGATATTTCCGAGCCGGCCCTCAGCCACTATTTGTCCCACCTGGAAGACTGTCTGGCGTGTTGCACGCGCAGCATCGAACTCGAGCGCGCCCAGCCGGGCGACCTCACCACCAAGTTGCGGCGTGTTCTGACAACTATGCCCCTGCAGGGCAAACCCGCCCTGGGCGGCGGCGCCAACCCGTTGCAGGAAAAGGGCCTCGACGAATGGCTGGCCTCTCTCCGCGGCTTGCGCCCGGCCAGCCGGATGCCCGAGCTTGCGCCCGACAACTCAGGGCATAGCCGCTTCGGCAATCTGCAAATCCAGTCGGTGCTGGGCGAGGGCACCGCCTCGGTGGTGTACAAGGCCCTCGATCCAGAACTCAACCGCAATGTTGCATTGAAGGTGCTGCGGCCCGATGTGGCCGCCCGCCCTGGCATGGCCGAGAGCTTTCTGCGCGAGGCCCGCGCCCTGGCCGGCGTGCGCAATCCGCACTTGGTCATCCTGCACAAGTACAGCCGCCACCCTTCCCCCTATCTCGAGATGGAACTGCTGAAAGGGCGCACGCTGGCCGACGCCCTTGTCGATGGTCCGGTGCCGCCCGAGCGCGCGATGCGCCTGATTGGCGAGATTGCCCAAGGGCTCTCCAGCCTGCACGCGGCCGGCCTGGTCCACCGCGATGTCAAGCCGGCCAACATCTGGCTCGACAGCAACACACCGGGCGACCGCGCCGTGCTGCTCGACCTGGGCCTGGTGGGGGAGAACAACCACTGCGCCGGCACCCGAGGCTACTTGGCCCCCGAAGTGAACGAGACCAACCCGCCAGGTCCCGAGGCCGATATCTACGCCTTGGGCCTGGTGCTGCGCGTGATGGCTATGGGCGCCGAATCCGGCCCGCGCACACAAGGCAAGTGCCCGCCCGAGTTGCAGCCGCTCGTCCATGCCATGATGCGGCTGAACCCGGCCGACCGCCCCACGGCCGAGCAGGTGGTGGAGCAGGTTAGCCAATGGAAGCGCGCCCGCGGCGCCACCCGCCGCATGGTGGTGCGCGGCCTCGCGTTTGCCGGAGCCTCGTTGCTTGGCACCGGTCTCTGGTGGCTGGGGCGGGGGTCGGCGCCTTCGCCTGTGCTGACCAAGACCACTCCTACCTCGCCCGCGGGGATCAAGCCCGCCCGTGTGGTGGACCGGGCCTTCCCGGGCGTCGTGCTGAAATCCACCAACCGTTTCGGCGTGGTCAACGGCCGCCACGCCATGCTCACGCAGAACTACCTCGCGCTGGCGGCGACGGCCGAGAAATCCATCTATGTCCACCGCAGCACCTTCGAGGCCGACAACTTCGGCCTGTTCGGGAACCGGGCAGTCTTCTGCTCGGCCGACGGCGATTTGGTCTTGGTGGATGCCGCGGCCGATTCAGCCCGTGAGGTGGCGCGCTACAAGATCGACCAGGGCCCGGGACGCCTCGATCCTGTCCATGGCTTTCATGTTTCCCCCGCCGGAAACCTGCTGGTCTTCACCCCCAAAAAGTTGCTGGTGGCGGTGCCGGTAAACAACCGCTATCCGGCCGACCTGACCCTGTTGGGCGCGACCACCTCCTTCGCAAACAGCTTCACTCCCGCCCGCCTGGAATGGGCCGATGACGGGAAGGATGTCTACTCCTTTATGGAACGCGGCGGCATCACCCGCGTGGGGCCGGTGATCGGCGGCGAATCGCCGCTCCAACTCGTCTGGGCCGGCCGCTACACCCCCAACGGCCTGAAGGTCTTCCGTCAGCGGCCGGGAGTGCCCGGCGCGTTCTGCCTGGGGGCGCCCTCCGGCCTCTTGGGCATCCACGGGCCAGACCTGGCTCCGTCCGCGGCGAATTCCGCCTCGTCACCCGCCAAGGTGTTCGGCACAAACTTCCCCATGGGCATCCGCGATGTCCATTTTATGGACACCAGCCACCTGGTGGTGCTCACAGTAGGAGTGGATCATCCCCTGCGCGTGGCCGACATTTCCGTCCGCGAGCCGGTCTGGCACGCGCTGTCGGCGCGCGAACCCTTGGCCATCCACACCGAGCCGGACAAAGCCACCCTGCACTGCCTGGGTCAGGATGGATCGGTTCGCGTGTGGACCCTCCCCGATATCCAGTCGCAGTTACAGGCTGGAAAAGAAGGTGGGTCAGTCGCCAAGCGCACACGGTAGGCAAGGCTTGGGGCGGGTGGGAAGTGCGCGGGCTTTTGGCCCGTGTTTTTTTGTTTTTGCGTATTTGGCTTTTGGTTTGGCGCATTTGGTTTTTGCATTGGCGCATTTGGCTTTTGCATTGGCGAGCCGGGCGCGGGAGTGCCCGGGTGCTGGTGCGGGCGGCGGATGGGAAAGAAATTGGTTTGGGGCCAGTCTAGGAGCCAATGATTTCGACAGGGATACCATGGAATCTTTTGAGTCGGACATCATTGGTCATAAATAGCTCACAGCCGTGCTCGATGGCGGTTGCCAGATGGAGCGCATCAGCCAATTTGAGATTATCCCTAGCCCGGATTTCAGTTGCCCGCCTGAAAACAAAGGTGGAAAGTGGAAACTTGGCCACATCGGGCTGCTTGAAAAATCCATCCATGGTGGCGAACAAGGGGAAAAGATCTTCGCGGATAGGCCTAATCTTGCATTCCAGTTCCACCAGGTCGCTCACCGCGATCCGGTGCCCTTGACTCACCAACTCCGCCAATTTTTCGGTGACCAACCATCTGACTGGTGAAGGCTCGTCAAAAAAGTGGATCAACACGCAACTGTCGAGATAAACCATCATTTCGGGGTCGGTCCTGGATTCGTGAAGTCTCTATCCTCGCGAAGATCCGCAATGTGGGCCTCGGCCTCCGCCGGGGTCATGAGGGGGACCCCTTGCTTTTCCAGAGCATCACGGGAGGCCAGCAAGTATTCCAACCAGTTGGAGGCTCTATCCGGGCCGGAGGAGTCAACCGGTCTGGCCCTTACCAGAACCTCCACAGGTCCAACGGGCAATTCCACCAACGGGTCCAATTGAAGGGAACCGTTCGGTAGGACTACCCCGTGCGTCACAATCTGGCGACTGACCATTCTACATTCCTCCGAAATGATTATACCTCGGGCCGAATTTGCATTGATAGGGCGGGAAGGGGACGGGTGGGCTTTTGCATTGGCGAGCCGGGCGCGGGAGTGCCCGGGTGCTGGTGCTGACAGTACGCAGTTTGCTCACAGCCGGCGAATTGGAACAGATAGTTTTCTGCTGAAACTGGCCTGTTTGCAGTCACAGCCAGCACCCGGGCACTGCCGCACTCGGCTCGCCTGGAAGAAGGAAGAAGGCGGGTTGGTGGGGGTTTGGTTCGGGGGTGGGTCTACCTGCACGGATCGGATGGCTGTGCCACGCTGTGATGCGTGTTTCACTCATCCTTCAGCAGTTCTGCCAGAATCTCTTCGGTTAAGCCGTTGGCTTTTGCTTGGCTACTCAGTTCTTCCCCGATTTCTTCGAGTGTGCGCACCTGTTGCGTTTTGAGTTCGAGGGTTTGGGCCTCGAGATGGGCCTCCATTTTGCGGCGGTCTTCCGGGGAAAAGGTGGCCCACTGGCGGGCGGCTTTTTCGTCCACCTCGAGGGTGATCGTGGTCATAGTGATTCCTCCCTGAGGTGGATTATACCCCAGGTTTAAAACGATTTTTACCGCGAAGACGCGAAGGGCGCGAAAGGTTTTTTTTGGTTTTGGGTTTGGCGAGCCGTGCGCGGGAGTGCACGGGTTCTGGCTGTGGGGGGAAACAAGAGGGGCCAAAAGAAGACCTCACCCCCCGGCCCCCTCTCCATAAATGGAGAGGGGGAGTGCGGTTGGAATGGAGAGGGGGAGTGCGGTTGGGCGGGGTTTTTGGCGAGCCCCCAACGCAAGTTGGGGGGTGACTGGTGGTGAGGGGCAGCGGACTGGTTGCAGCCG
>CAIWHS010000594.1 GCA_903912515.1 uncultured Planctomycetaceae bacterium | reverse complement strand
TTTCGATCAGAATGCTGCGCATCGAAACCTCGATGAGTGGAGGCTGGGTTTTTCCCGGGCGGTCAGGCGAACACTTCCCGCACCACCCGGCCGTGGACATCGGTCAGGCGGAAATCGCGGCCGGCATGGCGGAAGGTGAGCCTCTCGTGGTGGATGCCCAACTGGTGCAGCAGGGTGGCGTGCAGGTCATGCATGTGCACCTTGTTCTCCACGGCCTGCGCGCCGAACTCGTCGGTGGCACCAAAGCTGAACCCTGGCCTGAAGCCGCCGCCGGCCAGGAAAACGGTGAAGCCGCCGGGGTTGTGGTCGCGGCCGGTGCCGTTCTGCTGGGCGTAGGGCGTGCGGCCGAACTCGCTGCCAAACCAGACGATTGTGTCGTCGAGCAGGCCGCGGCGCTTCAGGTCGATCAGCAGGCCCGCCACTGGTTGATCCACCGCGCGGGCGTGCTTGGCGTGCTCGGGCATGTTGCTGTGCTGGTCCCAGGCTGGATTGGCGCTGCCGTCGCCGTAGGTCACCTGCACGAAGCGCACACCCGCCTCCACCAGCCTGCGGGCCAGCAGGCATTGGCGCCCGAAGGTCTCGGTGGTTTTCTTGTCGATGCCGTACAGGCGTTCGGTCTCGGGTGTTTCGCCATCGAGGTCGAGGAGGCCGGGGGCCATGAGCTGCATGCGCGCCGCCAGCTCATACGATTTGCCCACCGCGTCGATGACCAGGTCGGTGGGGTGCAATTCCCTCTGCCCGGCGAGCAGGCCCTCCAACAGGTTCAGCGTTTGGGGGGAGTCGGCGCCGGGTTTCAGGTCGCGAACCGGCTCCCTAGGGAGCGGTGCGCCGGCCCTGCCCAGGGCGGTGCCCTGCATGGCAGCCGGCAGGAAGCCGCTGCCATAGTTGCGGGCCCCGCCGTTGCCGGGCGAGGGGGCGATGGTCACAAAGCCGGGCAGGTTGTCGCTCTCGCTGCCCAGGCCATACTGCACCCAGGCACCCATGCTGGGTCGTATCTGCGTGGTGGTGCCGGTGTGCAAAAACAAGGTTGCGGGACCGTGCGCCACCCCCTCGGTGTGCATGGAATGGATGAAGCACAGGTCATCCACGCGCCGGTTGAGGTGGGGGAACAGTTCCGAGCCCCAGTGGCCGCATTGGCCGTGGCGGTTGAACTTCCACAGCGCTTTCATTACGCGGTGGTTACCGCCGCGGGACCCGGTGTTGGCCAGCACCCGGGCATCGTCGAACGAAAGCATCTTGCCGTCATCGGCGGCGAGGCGGGGCTTGTGGTCGAAGCTGTCCACCTGGCTGACGCCACCCTGCATGAAGACAAAGATGATCCGCTTGGCCCGGGCGGGATGGTGAGGAGCGACCGCGCCGGCTCGGGACCGGCCAGCCAGACCCGCGAAGGCCAGGGCGCCGAAGCCGCAGCCGGCCGCGCGCAAGGCCGCCCGCCTGGAAAAACCGGCCGTCTCTGCTGGTTGGTTTGGCATGGCAGTCAATCCAGAGTGCGGAAGTCGGGTGAGGCGAACAGCGCGTGGGCCAGTGCGGACCATGCCGCTTCAGGGTCGTTGCCCGAGGGCCAGCGTTCCCGGGTTTGACGCGCCTCGGCCGGGGTGGGTGGCCTACCCAGAATGATCCGCCAGAGCCGTTCCAGCCGGGCCGCGTCATCAGCTAGCGCCGTGTCGGCCAGAACGCGCCCTACTGCAAGGCGCGCCTGGGCCGTCACCAGGTGGTTGTTCAGCAAAAACAGGGCCTGCGGGGCTACCGTGCTGGTGTCGCGGGCACCCACCACGCGGCTGGGGTCGGCCCGGTCGAACACTTCCAGGCATGGATCAGCCACATTGCGCAGCACCGGCAGGTAAATACTGCGCACTTTGGCCTCGGTGGTGAAACTGTAATCGGATTCGGCCTTGCCGAAACCGGGGCCGCCGTAGCCGCCGATATCGAGGTTGTTGCCGGCAACCAGCATCGCGTCGCGGATGCATTCCGCATCCAGCCGGCGCCGGTTGGCGTGCGATAGCAACCTGTTGTCTGGGTCAGCCGGGTGTGCCACTCCGGAAGCCTGACCGTAGGTTTTCGACAGCACAATCGACCGGACCATTTTTTTCAGGCTCCAACCATCGGCCATGAAGCGGGAGGCCAGGTGGTCGAGAAGTTCGGGGTGGCTGGGTGGGTCGCCGGTGGAGCCGAAATTGTCCACGCTGCGAACCAGCCCCGCGCCGAACAGCCAGTGCCAAACGCGGTTGGCCATCACCCGCGCGGTGAGTGGGTGATCGGGGTGGGTGATCCACTCTGCCAGTTGCAGTCGGCCGCTCTGTCCCGCCGGAATGCCCGGCGTCGGAACGGAGATCACTTGCAGCGCCCCGCGGGGCACCACGGCGCCAAGGCTGCCCACTTGGCCGCGGATATGGACCCGGGCATCGGAGATCTTTTCCCGCTCGCGCACGCCCATGGATCGGGGGCGCTCGGGGCCCCGGGCTTTCAGTTCGTTCAACTCGCGGCGCAGGGCGGCCAGTTGATCTTCGCCCGTGGAGGAGGTGGGAGCCTTTTTGTCGGTGGGGACGAACACCACCGCATCGGCCGTGACATGTCCGGTAGTTCCTTCGTTCGACACGATCACATGGCCGACATTCGTCTCGAATTGGAATTCACCCAAGGAGACATACCGCCCATCGACAGGCGGTGCGGGTTTCATGGAGACCTTCTTCTCCACCTCGCCCTCGGCGCAGAGGATGGAGACCGGCGCCGAATCGGAGCGGCTGTCGCCGTGAGAGTAGGCCAGCCAGACCGCGTACCTGCCGGCGGGAAGCTCCCGGGGTTGGAAGGTGATGGTCTTGGCACCCTTGCCCTCGTTCTTGTCGTGCGAGTAACCCTTGCCCAGGTAGGTGCCGCTATGGGTTGACTGCTGCCAGTCGCCCACCTTGCGGGCCTCGTCATCATCCACCACGATCCCAGGCGCCTGCGACAGGGCCAGCACACCCTTGGCGGCGCCCTTCTTGCCCTGGGCCGCCTTGATCCGCTTTTCCAGATCGTTGATACTGGTTTCCCTTTCGGCCAGGACCTCTTCCGTTTTGGCGTCCACCGGCAACGGCAGGTCGATCCACTTGGAGACATTGGAATGCTCCATGGCCTGCACATTGGCGAAGATTCCGGCCAGCGCGTAGTAGTCGCGCGTGGGGATGGGGTCGAATTTGTGGTCGTGGCAGCGGGCGCAGCCCAGCGTCTGACCGAGGATGCCGGTGCCGATGGTGTCGAGCATGTCGTCCACAACATCCATTTCGAGCTGTTTCTTGACCTGCTCCTCAAAGTTGGTGTTTCCCAGAACCAGGTAAGTGGTGGCGATCTGGTTTCGCGCCTTTTCCCCGGGTGAGGAAGCCGGCATCAGGTCCCCAGCGATCTGCAGGCGAATGAAGCGGTCGTAGGGCATGTCCGTCGCCAAAGCATCGATGACGAAATCACGGTAGCGCCAGGCGTTGGGGAAGATGAAACCGCGCAGCGTGACACTCTCGCCGAACCGGGCCACATCCAGCCAGTGGCGTGCCCAGCGCTCGGCGAAGGCGCGTGAGGCCAGCATGGAGTCCACCGCCTTCTCCAGCGCCTGGGGATCATTCGATCGCGCGAAGGCCTGCGCGGCCGCAGGATCGGGCGGCAGTCCGGTCAGGTCGAAGCTGAGCCGGCGGAAAAGCATCAGGCGGTCGGCCGGCTGAGCGGGCCGCATCCCCTCAGCCTCGAGGCGGGCGAGAATGAACCGGTCGATGTCACCGTTGGGCCACGCCGTGTCGCGCACAGGCGGGGCGGCCGGGTTGGCCACCGGCTGGTAAGACCAGAACTTCCGCCCCACTTCCAGACTGGGGCCGGTGGATTTGTGGGCGGTTGCCTTGGCGATGCGCGGATCCTGGGCACCCCGGCGCACCCATTCGGTCAGGTCGGCGATCGCCCCAACAGGTAGCTTGCCCGCGGGCGGCATCTTCAAATCGGCCGTGTGGCTAAGTGACTGGATCAGCAGGCTGTCCGCGGGCTTGCCTGGGACGATGGCCGGGCCGGTATCCCCGCCCTTTTTCCAGCCCCCTGCCGAATCGAGCAGAAGTCCCCCACGCAGCTTCCCTGCACCCAGGGCCTGCTCCGAGTGGCACTTCAGGCAATGCTGCTCAAGGATGGGACGGATTTTTTTCTCAAAAAACGCTGAATCTTCGGCGGTCCCTTCGAAGGCGACCGCAGGCGCTGCCAGGCCTAAGGAGAAAATCAGTCCAAACAGGGTGGAACGCATGGTGGTAACCGTTCCCGGGCATCAGTTGCAATAAGGTCATTTTAATCTATCGGCCAGCCGGACCCAACAACCTCTGCCCGCCTCACGCCAAAATGCTGGAAAAATAAACGTTCAAGGGCTCCCAGAGGGCTGGCTGGCAGCGGAAACCCACATAGCCATCTGGTCGAATGAGGTACAGACATTCCTGGCGGGCACCATATTCATGGTGAACATCCAAGCCTGAATCAATCCAATGGTTGGGATAATCATGCCTATTAGGACAAATCAAGTGCACTGAGACCCTATCCCCCAAACGGGCAACGGCATGATTGAGCAGTTCCCCAAGGTGTTCCATTCTTTCCAATCTGGGATTAACCCCTGAAAACAACAATAGTTGATAGTTCATATCGTTCGACCATGACTTGTGAATTCGCGTGCCCAAATCTTCCGCATGCTGCAAAAGCCCATGGGCATCCGGGGCTCTTTCACCCGGCTTAGGCCCCTTGGAAAAGTCCCAACAATCTGCCATCCATTGAACAGGTTGGTGATGGGCCACCTCGGATAGCCAATCACCCATAGAGGGCAGGTGTTCGGCAAATCCGGAGCAGCCGCGGTAGTTGACATCCAGTTCGCTCACGCGGCGGGCCATGATTCCACCGATTCCCAACATTCCCGCCAATTTCATTGCGGAGTTGCGCAGAGTCACTGCGAGGGGCCCCCGCCAGTTCACCACCCGAGTGGCAGGCCCCACCAACCCCAGAAGTTTTTTCGCGTTGGCATGCCTTTCCTCGTTGTAGGTACCTAGCAAACGATCCCCACCTTGGCCCTTTGCAACGAAGGCAAGTTTCCAACCCAGATTGAATGCGTCCTGAATTCCGGTATTCATGCCCTGGCCGCCCACCGGGCTGTGCACATGTGCGGCATCTCCAGCCAAAAAGACACGGCCCACCTGCATGCATGGCGCCATGCGGGTGTTCACGGCAAACGGGCTGATCCATGCCGGGTCGTGTAGGTGCATGGCCATGCCAAATCGTTTCAGACAAATGTCCTGGATTTTTTCCAGGGTCAAATCCTCAGGATTCAACGGCACATTGTCGGGAGCGTTGATAATGATTCGCCAACGGTCACTGTCCATGCGGGCAATGAATGCCAGCCCTGATGGGCAGAGATATCCCAGGGCTTTGTCACCCGGGAAATCCCACTCAATTTTCACATCGGCG
>CAIWHS010000593.1 GCA_903912515.1 uncultured Planctomycetaceae bacterium | reverse complement strand
CATACAGCGCTTCGCCACCGGGCGGGGCAACTGATGGATCAGTTGAGGAAGGGGCGCAAACATAGCAAGTGGGATCAGGTGCGGGCTCGCCTCGATTATAGATGTGGTCGAACTCTTCATGGGCATCACGGGAGAAAACAAAATCATGATGCGCGATATGGTCGAAGCGTTTGTTTAAGCCAAGATAAAGCACCACACCTGAGCAAGCCGGCTCATAGCCACGCCGTGCCTCGAAGTTGTCGGGCGCGCGACCAGGGGCAAGCAGCTCGCGGTGCGTGCGTACGGAGTCGGAATTCGAAACCACAATTTCAAAGGAATGCTTGGCACCGCCAGCCTCCACCACACCGGAGGCGTGGCCGGTGCTATCCTGTTCGATGCGGGTTACTTCGATTCCACTATGAATCTTCACCCCCAATTCGCCAGCCAGCTTGGCAAGTGCTTTGGGAACCTCGCGGGTTCCTCCCATGGGGTACCAAATACCTTCGTCAGTCTGCATGTGGGCAATGCCACAGAGTACTGCCGGTGAACCGTAGGGAGAGGAGCCGACGTACTGGGTGAAATGGTCGAGCATCTGAGCCACGCGCTCGTCGGGCACAAACTTGCGCACGGTATCCGCCACGGTGCTGGTAGGCCGCATGGCCATCACATCACCCAGCGTGGATAGATTGACACTTTCCTTGAAGTTGAACATGTCCCAAATGGAGCCTATCGACTTCCAAAAGAAGAACTTATGGCTGATTTTGTTCAGGCGAAGAGAAAGCTCTTGGAATTTTTTGTATCCGTCAGCACTTTTTGGGTCGATCGATCGCAGTTTTTCCACCATGACCTGCACATTTTCCATCAGGTCGAGGTGTGAACCGTCCTGATAAAAGCAGCGCCATTGGGGGTCGAGTCGGACAAGATTGAGGCGGTCTTCGAGCTTGTGACCAGCTTCGCCGAAGATGCGTTTGAGAACTGAAGGCAGCGTGAGGATTGTCGGGCCCATGTCAAAGCGAAAACCGTTGCCCTCGAGCACGGCAGCTTTGCCGCCGATCCAATCGTTTTTGTCGAACAGGGTCACTTCGTGGCCGCGAGCCGCCAAGGTGCAAGCGGATGCGAGACCCCCCAGCCCTCCGCCAATGATTCCGATGCGCTTTTTGGTTCTGGCAACCATGCTTGCTTGCTCCGTGGCCCGGGGCCTCGATTTGAATAGGTTATGTTTATCTAATTCGTTATGTTTGGTCAGCGCAAGTCAAACGGTGAGTTTTTCTGAGGCAACCGATTTGGTTTTGCCCCCGGTTGGCCACCATCTCGAGGTGCGCTCGGTCCCTTCGTCGCGGGGCACACAGTGGTCGTAAGGTTGCCCCATGTCTTTCAAAAGAAGTCTCGAACTGATGCGGGCCGATTCATAAATCACAGGTAATCCACTGCCAGGGTGGGTGCCACCGCCGGTGAGGTAGACGCCCTCCAGGTCTTCAAAGCGGTTACGCGGCCTCAAGTGCAACATTTGGCCCAAATTATGGGCTAAATTAAATACTGCGCCTTTGTGGATGGCATATTGTTGTTCCCAATCGTCTGGGGTGAGCATTTTTTCATGGCGTATCAGCGGGCGCAGGTCAGGCAAGCCGAGCCGGCGAACCTGGTTAAGGGCCAACTCGCGGAAACGCGGCGCTTCAGCTTTCCAGTCGATGTTTTGGTGCTGATGGGAAACCGGAACCAAAAGATAGAGAGAGCTGTGACCCCTTGGGGCCATGGATGGGTCGAGGCGGCTGGGATTGTGTATGTAAAAAGAAGGGTCGGCAGAGAGCATGTGACGCGAGTCGATATCGGTAAGATTGCCCTCGTAATCACCACTCATGTAAATGGTGTGGTGCTCTAGTTCCGGGAAAGTGCCCTCAACACCCAAATAAAGCATGAAGGTTGAACAGGAGAACTTCTTGCGTTCAATGCGGTCGTTCGTCCAACGTTTGCGCAGGCTGTCGGGTACCAACTTGCGCATAGCGTGGCAGAAGTCGGCATTGACGAGCATCGAATCACAAGCGAATCGTTCCCCTCCTGCAATGGCAGCCTTGACCCGCTTGCCTTGGAATTCGAGCCCTGACACCTCGTGGCCGGTAATGATTCGAACACCCATGGAACGGGCGACTTTGGCCATGGCCTCGCTGATTGAGCCGCAGCCACCCATGGGGTGCCACACGCCGTGTTCGTATTCGAGAAAACTGAGAATGGAAAACAGGCTAGGGCACTTGAAAGGCGACATGCCCAAGTACTTGCTTTGGAATGAGAATGCCAAACGGATGCGGGGGTCGTCGAAGTAGCGTGCCAATTCGCGTTCAAGGGATAGAGCCGGTCGCAAAGTGGGCAGCAACTTCAACATGGGCCAAGTCACAACATCCGCGAGACTTTGGAAGGGTTGCTCCAAGACCGGGCGGAACAGTCGCATTTTTTTACGGTTGTCATCCATGAAACGCTGGAACTGATTGGCATCGTGTTCACTGACAGACGCGATTTGTTCACGCATTCGCGCCAGTTCGGGGGTTGCCCGAATTTCGCCGCCGTTGCCAAAAATTAAATGGTATTGAGGATCAAGGCGACGAAGATCCACATGTTTGTGGAGGTCTGACCCGACAGCTTTAAAAATGCTTTCCAGAACCCTTGGGTAAAGAAAAAAAGTGGGTCCAAGGTCGAACCTAAAATCACCAACAGGGCTTTTGGCCGAGATGGTACTCGTACGGCCACCAACATTGGGCAGACGCTCGAGAATAGTTACATCAACCCCAGCCTTTGCCAGGAGCATGGCCGAAGCAAGGCCTCCTGGGCCTGCACCAATGATCACAACCCGTGCCATTCGAATTCTCCGGGCCTGATCCTACAGAAAAGCCGCAGTTGGGAGCATAACCCTTAACCACAGTAACACTTGTAAGTGCCCCGGGCCTTCCACGTCCACTTCAACTCCCCTTGATTTGCAGGAAGAGGTAGTTGATGCTTTCGCCGCGTTGTTATTCGTCCTCCCGGATGGCGGCGTTGTTTGGTTTTTCAAGGGAATGAGTTGTTTTGACGCAACTCTAATGATGGAAATAACTTGTGACACCAGCAGCCCCCGTTCTCTCCCTGGATGGTGTATCCCTTAGGTGGGGAACCAAGTGTGTTGTTTCTGGATTGAACCTTCAGGTTCAGGCCGGACAGATTCTTGGTTTTCTTGGCCCTAATGGTTCAGGCAAGAGCACTACCTTGTCAGCTATCAGCAGTCATAAGCAGGTTGATTCTGGTGAAATTAAGATAAATGGTGTTTCTTACGCCGAGGCACCTGAGTTGTACCGCCAGCGTTTGGGCTATGTTCCGCAGGATTTGGCTTTTTATGAGGAATTGTCAGCACGCGATAACCTGCTCTTTTTTGGCCGAATGTATGGGATTCATGGCCGTTTGTTGCGCGAACGGGTAATGGATGCGCTGGATTTTGTCCAGTTAGTGAACCAAGCCGATCGGAAGCCGAACTCTTTTTCAGGGGGCATGCAGCGTCGGTTAAACCTGGCGTGTTCATTGTTGCATGATCCAACCCTCCTGTTACTAGATGAGCCAACCGTAGGCTTGGATGTGGCATCACGCGAGGCCATATATGACCTGCTAGGCCATTTGCGCCGGCGTGGACGGGCTATCGTTCTTACAACCCATTTGCTGGAAGAAGCTGCTACCCTGTGCGACCAGATAGCCATACTCAATGAAGGCAAGCTGATGGCCCATGGCAGCTTGGAGGATGTATGCGCGCACCTCAGTCCACAGGGTTTGGGTTATTTTTCTACTACAGGCGAACCAAAAGCGACGCTTCCCTTCAAACGGCGGCGTGGTTTGGCAAATACTGGTGAGGACGAGCAGGCCCCGGTTTCGGGATCACTAGCCAGCATGATCGCCAATTTGGCAGCCCAAGGTGCGGCACGACGCAAGGTAGTTGCCGATGGCTCGGTAGTGGTGGAATCGGCAGAAACCCCAAGCTTTGGAAAAGTAGCCTGATGTTCAACCAGATTCGACTGGCTTGGGAAGTTTGCAGGAAGGACCTGCGCCTGTTTTGGGTAGACAGGCGCGGCGTGCTTCTCTGCTTCATGGTGCCAATCATTTTGGCCTCGTTGTTTGGTCTTATTTTTCGAAATACCAGCAAAGGTGAGATTGAGAGTTTTCAAGCCGCGCTGGTGATCGAATCTGAAACCGATCTGGCAAAAGCGGTTGTGGCTTCGCTTGAGGCGCAAAATATTTTGACACTACGCAGGACGGATTTGACCAAAGCCAATCGGTTGGTGGCAGAACGGGAGGTTCCGGTGGCGCTGGTGCTGCCGGAGAATTTTGGTGAGGGATCTACGGATGGTTTAGATAATAAAAACTCTGGAAATGTCGTGAGGCCTGTTGTGCTTTATGCCAGTGGCAACGAAATGGAAGCAAGGCTTGCTGAGGGGATCTTGGCCGAAGCAGTGGCTCGTCGGAGCGCGGACCGATTTCTGGATAATTTGCGCCGCGTGGGAGTCCCTGGTGTTCAGGCTATTGCCGACAAATTTCAGGACTTGGGTCGGGTGGAGCGGGTGTGCGCTTCAACCTCCGGACGAGACAAAGCGGTCTTTGGTCATAGTTTTTGCGGCATGACGCTACAGTATTTGCTGTTCTTGGGAATGGACTGCGGCCTGCTACTGTTGCGGGAGCGGCGGTTGGGAATTTGGCGCAGGCTGACAACCACTCCGGCCTTTCCCGCCACGCTTATGGCAGGCCGGGCTATGGCAACCACAATAATTGCCTTGGCACAGCTTTCGGTGAGTTTTGGATTTGCATGGGTGGTTTTTGGGGTTTCAATTGAGGGATCTGTTGTGGGCTTTGTTGCCATGGCTTTAGCAGTGGCATTCATGGCGGCTAGTACCGGGCTATTGGTGGCAGCAATTGGCGGCAGTGAGTCGCGGGCCCGTAGTGTTGCCATATTGGTGATTTTGGCGTTGAGCATGCTGGGAGGTTTGTGGTTGCCACCTTTCTTGATGCCGAGCTGGTTGCGCTCGTTTGGAGTATTGTTGCCAACCTCGTGGGCCTTGGCTGGTTTGGAGGCCGCTACATGGCAGGGTGGAGATATGAAAACAGCACTCGCCAGCGCAGGTGTCGTGGTGCTTTTCAGCGCAGGTTTTCTTGTTTTGGCAGTGTTGGGTTTTCAGCGGGCACAAGCTCGCGCAAGCCTGAAGGGGGGGCTGGGATGATTAGCTTTGCGACTATTTTTGTAACGGCAATGGTTTTTGGCCAAGGTACAGCTCAACCGGCGAATACCGCTTCACCCCAAGCTCAGGTGGTCAAACTGAAGGCTCAAAAGGCTCCAGCATTTGTGATGGGAGACCAGTTTGAGAAAGAACACCGCTGCCAAGAGTACCAAGGCGATGTGCTGGTGCTTATTTATGGTGACCGTGAGAGTTCTGAATTCAACAAGCAATTGGGAGAGATGATCCACTTGGCGTTTCATCCAACCGCCAAGAATTTGGCGCCTGAAAAGGCCCGTCTTGCGGCCCCTTCGCCATTGCCAGGTCAACCTGCAGGCGGCCGTGTGCCAGATGTGAAAGCCGTGCCAGTGGCAATTATTGGCAAAGCCCCCAACTTGGTGAAAACGATCATTCGCAACGAATTCCGCAAGGCTTGCCCGGATTGCCCGGTATGGATGGATTTTAATGGAACCATGCAGCAAAGTTTTGGCATGGCGGCAGGAGTGCCCAACTTGGTGGTGATTGACACCGCAGGGCAAGTACGCATGGCAGCCGGCGGCAAGCTGACGCGTGATCATCTGCAAGAGTTGGTCGACGGAATTCAGCAACTTCGCCAAGAAGCTGTGAAACCCTAGTGGTTTCGTGTGTACCCTGATTGTCGCATCACCTAGGATGCGATTTCCATGACACCACCAGACCAGCCAGTTCGCACCAATAACTCCAGACGGATCGCCCCCGAGTGGTTTTTAATCGGGGTAGTGGTTGTCTGGAGTTTGTCGTTCTCCTTGATGAAGCGATGGCACGATGCTGCTGAAGATTGGGCGGGAGATGATTTTCTACTGCAGTCACAAGCTTCTTTCGCCTTGATGACGGTTCGGATGGGTCTGGCCTCAATTTGTTTGGCTTTGTTCAATCCCAAGGTTGCGCTGGTTGCCGACAAAAAAGCATGGATAGCCGGCACCTGTGTCGGTTTGTGCATGTGGTCGGGCTTGGCGCTCCAACTGTTGGGATTGGCACTAACTACCCCGGCCATGTCGGCATTTTTCACCTCATTGGCTAGTTTTTTCGCACCATTAATTCTGTTGGTGCTGGGGATAAGGCAGTCCAAGTGGCTATGGGCTGGGCTTGCCTTCGCACTCTTAGGCGGGGTGGTGATGGTGGAAGGAGGCTGGAAGTTCGGCCCCGGCGAAGGACTAACAGTGCTTTCTGCAATCTTTTTTGGATCTCAAGTGGTAATCCTCGACCGGATGGGGGGCGGGCTGGTTGCAAGCCGGCTGACACTGGCCTTTTTCACGGTTAACACGGTTTTTTCAGCATTATCATTGATAATTTTGGTCGTTTGGCGGGGCAATGGTGTGGAGTTTGTGGCTTGGCTTGCGGGAATGCTGGCCCAGCCGGGCGTGTTGTTTGACCTGCTGCTTTTATTGATTTTCCCAACCTTAATAGGTTTTGGATGGATGAACCGGTACCAGCCGTTGGTGGGTGCTGGCCGGGCAGGCCTGATATATTTGTTGGAGCCGGTTTTTGCCACAGCTTTTTCGGTAGCTTACCAGCACGAAGCCCTGACTTGGCACTTGCTTTTTGGCGGCTTGCTGGTTCTGGGTGGCAACTGGATGGGGGAGTTGGGGAGAGGTGCGGGTGAATCGAAAAACTAAATGGTTACAGGCCGTTATTGGGCCTAAAGGCTATTTTTGGTCATGGTGAAAGGTTGGGTGGCGCACACAGAGGACCGGGCAAGGGGAAGACCGAAGGATGCTTTCGGCCACACTGCCAAGCAGTAAATGGGCCACGCCTGTTCGGCCATGAGTGCCAACCACAAGAAGATCTGCTTTGCCTTTTTTAGCTGCATCAATGAGGCATTCCAGAGGGTCGCCTATCATCACCAGGGGTTTGACAGTCAGTCCGCGGCCCCGGAGTTCGTCAGCGTGGTGTTCGAGCTGGGCCCGAGCCTCAACTTCCATCAATTCCTGACGGCCAAGCAACCCAGGCGTGATGAGCGGGCCACCTGGCGATGCTAGCGAAGAAGTGGCTTGAACAACATGGATCAAGTCGATGGACGCGCCGAACTTGGCGGCGATCATTTCGGCATGGTCCATTGCGTTTCGCGATGAATCGGAAAAATCGTCGGCCACCAAAACTTTTTTGACTTGTGGCATGGGTCTGGTTTCCGGTTGGATTCAGGAACGAACAAGGTTGTGGTACGCCTCGCGCAGTCGCGCAGTGAAGGGGCCTGGCTTGCCAGATCCAATGGCCCGGGCATCCACTTTGGTCACTGGCACTATTTCCGCACCTGTGCCAGTCAGGAACATCTCGTCAGCGGTGAATAGGTCGTAGCGAGTGAGTGTGTCTTCGTGGTATGGAATTTCTAATTTGCCTGCCAGCTCAAGGACTGTGCGGCGAGTGATGCCATCGAGGATGCCACAATGCCGTGCAGGGGTGAGTAAAACTCCATGCTTGATAATGAAAATATTGTCAGCCGTGCACTCTGCTACCTGCCCCAAATGATTGAGCATAATTGCCTCGGGCACCCCTGCCCGGTTGGCCTCCAGTTTGGCAAGGATGTTGTTGAGGTAATTGAGAGACTTAACTCGCGGGTCGAGGGCATCTGGGTGATTGCGAATAGTGGCGGCTGTCACCACCTCCATGCCCTGCTCGTACATTTCAGATGGGTAAAGCTTGATACTGTCAGCGATGATGATGACGGTTGGGCTTGGGCAGGAGCGGGGATCAAGCCCCAGATTGCCCTCGCCCCGTGTGATGACCAGACGGATATAACCATCTGTCATGGCCGAATCGGCAACGCATGCCAGAGTATGAGCTGAAAGCGATTCGATGGATTGGGGAATAGTGAGGGCTATGTGGCGGGCACTACCGTAAAGCCGGTCGAGGTGCTCGCGGAGCTTGAAGATCTTGCGGTTATAAAAGCGCAGCCCTTCAAACACGCCATCGCCATAGAGGAAACCGTGGTCATAAACGCTGACAACAGCTTTTTCACGGTCGACGAGCTTACCATTGATGTAAATGGCGGCCATCACGGCCTCCCACGAGTTGGCAGGCGATGCCCAAACGGGTGTTCGCCAAGGACTGGATATGAATATCAGTTTAGCGCAAGGGTGGGAATTATCCTACCCCTCCAGCCAAGAAGGATCAGCCCACTCCCCGGTATGCCAACTCCATGGTGTTGGGTTCAATATGCCGGGGTAAGTGAGTGCCTTGTGGAGTTATGGAACGGGAACTATCAATTCGGCCAGAAGCCAGACGGACCATACGGTCGGTGTTGGCGGCCATTTCCATGTTGTGGGTGACCATGAGCACCGTGAGGTTATCGGTGCGGTTCAATTCCTTCAGCAGGTTCATGATCTCGGCGCCGGCGGTTTCGTCGAGGTTGCCGGTGGGTTCGTCGGCAAACAGAACCTTAGGGCGCGTCATGATGGCCCGCGCGATGGCGGTGCGCTGCATTTCACCACCCGACATTTCACAAGGGCGGTGATGGCTCCGGTGGCTCAAACCCATGCGTTCGAGAAGCGCCTCGGCTCGCTTGGTGGCAGCTTTCTTGCGGAACGGCCATTGCCACACGGTGCTTGCCACAAGCTCGGGAGCAAGGACATTTTCAACGGCGGTGAGTTCGGGTAGCAAGTGGTAGAACTGGAAGATGAAGCCGAAGGTGCTGTTGCGCAGTCTGTCACGGTCACGACCAGGCAGGCTATCAATCCGCTTGTCCCCAAGCCAGATACCGCCATTGTCAGGTGAATCGAGAGTTCCCATCAGGTGCAGGAGGGTACTTTTGCCCGAGCCCGAGGCGCCAACAATGCTAACAAATTCGCCAGCATGCACGGCGAAATCAACGCCCTTGAGGACCTCCGTTGAAATGCCGTTTCTTCGGTAGGTCTTGCGGACATTTTCGGCCCTGAGGATGGGCGGAGAGTCAATGCCGCTGCTGGAATCAGTGTAGCCTGTTTGCATCGATCAATCCCTGTTGGTTCTGACTGAAAGGCCGGCCGGCTGGCGGCTCAAACCGCCCATCTAGTGTCACTCGAAACGGAGCGCGCGCACCGGGTGTAGCATCGAGGCCCGCAGGGCTGGGAGAATGCTAAACAGTACCGCAATGCCAACCGCGCCAAGATTGACCAGAAGGATGGCCATGGGCTGAATATCGGTGGGGATGCGGTCGAAATAGTAAACATCGCGCGGGAAGATGTCTTGTCCAGTGGCCTTGGCGAGAAGGTGCTCAATTTCGTTGATATTGGCGGTGATAGCCAAGCCAAGAAGCGAGCCAAGCCCGCCGCCCACCACGCCCAAAAGCAGGCCGTAGCCCAGGAAAATTTGCATCACCCCCCAATTGGAAGCGCCCAAGCTTTTCAGAATGCCAATGTCGCGTGTTTTTTCGCCAACAATCATGGAGAAGATGGCCAAAATGCCAAAGCCGGCAACGCCAATAATCATGAACAGCAAGATGTTGAGAATGCCTTTCTCGGTCCGGATGGCGGCCAAAACATTCCCTTGCTTGTCCTCCCAAGTTTGGACATCGACCGGTTGGCGGCGGAACATCTCCTTGAGCCGGGCCACCACTTTGGGAGCCTCATCATAATTTTTCAAGCGAATCTGAATGGAGGTTACCTTGCCTTCCATGGTGCGCAATTTTTGTAGATGCTCTAGCGGCACAAACACATATTGTGAGTCGTATTCGCTCATCTCAGATTTGAAATAATCAGCGATGACAAAACGGTCGAATACTGGTGCCATTTTTGCGCTTGAAACAGTCGTGAGCACGACCTCGTCGCCCGGTT
>CAIWHS010000592.1 GCA_903912515.1 uncultured Planctomycetaceae bacterium | reverse complement strand
CGGTAAGGAACACAACAGTGTCGAGGATAGCCAAGCTGAAAGGATGGAGGCCGAGACTGTCTGGCACTTCAGGCAAAAGGGCCACACCCTCGGGTACTTCCTCTTCGTGGTGTTCATGATCATGGTTGTCGTCATGGTTACAATCCGGCCCATGGACATGGCCTTGTTGACCTTTGCCTTGGGACCCTGGCCCACGAGGGCCTTGGTTGTTACCCTTGCCACGGTTCTTATCGTTGTGTTTGGCCATTGAGATAACACTTTCCTGTTTTGGGATTTATCTTTTTGTTAGAAGTGACCGGTCAGCCGCCGCCCACTGCGGGGATGATGGCGACATCGTCACCGTCTTTAAGCGGGGCGTTGAACTCACCATCGAGGAAACGCACATCCTCATTGTTGAGGTAAACATTGACGAACGGGCGCAATTGCCCGTTCGTGTACATGCGGTCGTTCAGGCCGGGGTGCTTGGCGACCAATGCCTTTAGGGCTTGGGAAATGGTTGCGGCCTCGGCTGGAGCGAGCGAGATCTTGTCGGTCCCTTCCGCATAAGGGCGAAGGGGAGGGGGAATGTGAACAAGAATGGCCATGGCGTTTGTTCCTTTAATTTGGCTGGGAGTGTGAGGCAAGTTTACCCGGATTATGCCAGGGCGGGCTCAGTCTGGCGCACGGGAGGGGCACCATCGGTAAGTAGGGCCTGGAATTCCTGGAGTTGTGGATTAATCAGTGCAGGTGCTGGAAGAATCTCGGCAACCGCATCTTGCGTTTTAAGGCCGTTGCCTGTGATGCACAGGACGGTTTCCTCATTTTTCTTGATTTTACCTTGGAGGACCAGCTTGCGGGCCACAGCAACGGTCACGCCGCCCGCGGTTTCGGCAAAAATCCCCTCAGTGCCCGCCAATAAGGCCATGCATTCGCGAATTTCAGTGTCGGGCACATCTTCGGCCCAACCGCCCGACTCACGAATCAATTTGGCTGCAAAGTAGCCATCGGCCGGGTCGCCGATTGCGAGCGACTTGCAAATGGTATCGGGTTTGCGGACCGGTTTGTGGCGCTCCCGGTTTTCTTTCACCGAGCCTGAAATTGGGTTGCAGCCACTGGCTTGGGCGCCAAAGTAAGATGTGTTTGGAATTTCAATCAGGCCGGCATTGGCCAGCTCGTTGAAACCTTTGCAAATCTTGCCGATGAGTGCACCGCCAGCCATGGGGCTGACCACATTTTTCGGGGTGCGCCAACCGAGCTGCTGGGCGATTTCGTAGCCCATGGTTTTGGAGCCCTCGGCATAGAAGGGGCGGAGGTTGATATTCACAAAACCCCAACCATGGTGGAAGGCGATTTGCGTGCAGAGGCGATTGACCTCATCGTAGGTGCCACGCACCGCAATGACATTGGCCCCATAAATGGTGGTGCCCAGAATCTTGGCGCGCTCGAGATCGCTTGGAACCAAAATGTAGCTCTTCAAGCCCACAGAAGCGGCATTGGCGGCAACGCTGTTGGCAAGATTGCCGGTGCTGGCACAGCCCACCGTTTTCAGGCCGAATTCCATTGCTTTGGAAAGGGCCACCGCAACGACACGGTCTTTGAAAGAGAGGGTTGGGTAGTTTACCGCATCGTTTTTGATCCACAAATTGTCGATGCCGATGGCTTTGCCCAAACGGGTAGCGCGCACCAAGGGGGTGCCACCCACATGCAGGCCGACTGTGGGTTCGCCGTTGAGGGGCAAAAATTCTTTCCAGCGCCACATATTGTTGGGGCGGGATTCAAAAAGTTGACGACTGACTAAGGGCTTGATTTTGTCGTAATGGTAATCGACCTCGAGTGGGCCGAAGTCGTCTTCGCAGAAGTTGGTGGTGCTGACGGGCCACTGTTTGCCACAGACGCGGCATTTCATGCCAGCCACGAGTTGTGATTGTGGCAAACTGGCGGGATTGATCGTCACGGTTATCGCCTCCCCTTGGTTTTCCCCTTTGTGGAAAACCGGATCACCAGAGGAGTATCTTTTTGTCCAGTCGGGCCGCTTGAGGGTAAACCTCTCCAAGGGTACCCGATACGCGTCACCGCGATCTTATCTATCCCAGAGCCGCAGCTCCAGAAAGGACTTAGCACCAGCATTCAAAAAAGCCCGGGAGAGCTGCCTTGAACCGGTTGCTGTGGCTTCAAAGGGCCTGTTCCCTCAGCCACTCTGGATAAGATACTCACCAAAACCCGGCGCAAACATCCAACGCCTGTATCTTTAACTTATCTTCCCACCCATGGGAGAGCAATGGCCACCCAAAGAAAATCAAACTCCTGATTTCCTGAAAATTATCACCGAGCACGCAATCAACAAACAAATTGTCCAAACTGCCACCAATGCGGCAAGCAAAAGGCGCTGCCACAGGGGCATTTCCCGCCAAAAACTGGCCAAGCGGCCTAGCGGAGATAGCGCCGGATGCGTTGAAAATAGCGTTCGTATTTGCCCGGATGGCTTTTGAACAATGAGGGGCACTTCGGTGTTGGGATTCGACAGGCTGCCGCCTCCAGTGGCTTTTAACCGTTTTTCGGCGGTTTCCACCTCGGCCCAGTTCAGGGGAAGGTCGGTAAGAGGATCCACTAGATCTTGGGAGTTGGTGAATTCGGTGCCGGTGTCCCGTAGCAGTTGGGATTCCAGTTCGGTGCGCTCGCGCGGGTTATAAACCCGGAGGTTTTCCAAGGTAGCTGCCACCAAATCGCCGTCCATACCGGCGTTGAATAATTCCTGGTTTTCGGGGATTAGAAGCTGCAAGTCGGCGGCCACGGTACCCGCTGATCCAAAGCGCTCGTCTGGATCTTTTTCCATGAGCAGGTGAACCAAGGCGCAAAACCGAGAAGGCGCCTCGGGTAACAACTCCCCGAGCGGGGTTGCCACCTCCTCGCGGTGGCGCCGCATGCGTTCTTTATTGCTGCCCCCCTCAAAGGGGACCTTGCCGGTTGCGGCGAAATAAAGGGTGCACCCCAGTCCGTAAAGGTCGGCCCGGCCATCCACATTGGTTGGATCGCGGGTCTGTTCGGGGGCGATGAAATCCATGCTGCCAACTATATATCCCTGCCCGCCGACCACTTCCACATCTTCCCCCACCTCTCCGGGAATGTAGGCGAGGCCAAGGTCAATCAGGTGGGCATTTCCTGTAGGGGCCACCAGAATGTTGCTGGGCTTCACATCGCGGTGAACTAGCCCTGCTTTGTGGATAGCATCCAGCGCATAGGCTATTTCCGCCCCCAGTTTGGCGACTTGGGAAATAGGAAGTGGGCCACTTTCGCAAACCATGCGATGAAGGCTTTGCCCTGGAATGAATTCCATCACCAGAAAATGAATATCGTCTGCCAAACCTTCATCGTAAAGGGAGCAAAGTCCGGGGTGGCGAACCATACGGTTGAGACGGGCTTCGCGCTTGAACCGTGCAACATGGCGATTTTCCCTGGCTTGGCCAGGCGGCAAAACCTTGAGTGCCACAATCCGATTGTCGCGGGTGTCTTGGCCCAAATAAACAGTTGCCATGCCACCTTTGGCCACGGGGGAAAGTACACTGTAGCGGTCTAGCATCAGGCCCCGTGAGATTCCCAGCCGCAATTTGCCGGCTTGGAATCGGCTTAGCGCTCCAGCTTCCACCAGGCCATCAGCCAAGGTTTCGGTGGAGACCAATCTGCTTTTGGGCATATCTTCCAAGTAGCGTTTCAGATCTTCGCGTTTGAGCAGGCCACTCTTCAGCACTGCGGCCAAGAAACGCTGGGGTTCCACTTGGCCATGGCTGTAAGGCGACGAACTTTCAGACGGGCGGGAATCACTGCCCGTCGTATGGTTTTCGCCTTTACCCTTTCCCTGGCTCATGATTCCCAAGGCGGCGAGGGGGGTTAATTTCCTTGCCGCTCCTTAATGTCGCTTCAAACACTCTTTCTGCCGCCGTTTTCAAGGAAGGGCCCCGGTCAATCTTTTGAGGGGGCATCGTCTTTGCCCCGGATTTGGGCAGAGAATTGTTTGCGCAAATGGTCTTCCACCTTACGATGGGCCTGATCAATTTCTTTGTCGGTGAGCGTTTTGTCGGGCGATTGGTAGCCCAGAGCAAAGGCGATGCTTTTTTTGCCGGGCGCAATTCCTTGACCTGAAAAGAGGTCAAACAACCGACAGGCGGTAATTAGGCCGCCCCCTGCTTGAAGGATGGCGTCACGCAAGTTGCCACCTGGTGTATTGTTATCCACCACCACGGCTATGTCCCGCAAAGCTGCAGGGTAGCGGGCAACTGGTTTCACCCTTGGCACAGGCTTGGAGCAGGCCTGCAAAGGAGCCAAATCCATCTCAGCCAAGATAAGGCGCGGACTGGAGATGTCTAGGGAGCGAGCAAGCCGCGGGTGCAATTCGCCAAGACTGCCCCATGCTTTGCCTTCCGGGCCAATGATCAAGGCTTGGCGACCGGGATGGAGGTGAGCAAGAGGGCTGGCTGGTTGCTGGAAGGAGACGCCTTGTGCGCCCATGGCAGTGAACAGTGTTTCAAGGACACCCTTCAAGTCAAAGAAGTCGATTTCACCATGGGCAGCCGGTTGGCAATCAGCCCAATTTGCAATCGTTCGTTTGCCTGCCAAAACCACCCCGACCCTGCGTTCCTCACGGGGGAAGGGGGCTTTGGCTTGATCGGCCAAAAAGGCGGTTCCCAGCTCAAAAAAGCGAATGGTTTCGGCATGGCGGCTATTGTTACGGGCCGCCTCGGTTATGCCTGGAAGCAGTGTCCGGCGCAATTGGGCGCGTTCAGGGCTGATGGGGTTAGCCAAACCTACGGCGGGGCCGGTGGATGGGCAAACGAAGGGTTCTTCGCGTTCGGGGCTGGAAAGCGAGTGGCTGATCATTTCGCGAAGGCCAAGCCCTGCCAAGGCGTCGCGCAATAGGTCTTCAAATTCGAGGTCGGCCTGAGGAGCAGCGGCGGGTGAGGGCCCGCTGGGAAGCCGTGTTGGAATGTGGGCATGGCCCCAAAGCCGGGCGATATCCTCGACCAAGTCGGCTACGCCATCTTGAATATCAAGGCGGTGCCAGGGGATTTCCACCTCAAAACCGGGCTCGCCATCACTGAGGGGTTTGCATTTGAAATCTAGGGCGCCCAGAATCTCGCCAATTTTGGCCATAGGAGGAGCGATGCCCAAAAGGCGTTCAACCGAGGCGTGCGGCAAACGGACCAATTTGGCCTGAGCTTTCACCGGCCAGGTTTCAGCATGGCCTTTGCGCAAAGTGGCGCCGGCGTGCGCGATGAGCAATTCGGCAGCGCGATCAAGCCCCATGGAAGCCAATTCGGCAGGCACGCCCTTGGTGAATCGCTGGCTTGCCTCGCTATGAAGTTGCAGTGCTCGGGCCGAACGGCGAATGGAGACAGGGTCAAAGGTGGCGCCTTCGAGTAACACCCGGGTGGTGGTGGCGGTCACCTCGGTATCGGCACCACCCATGACCCCAGCCAAGGCGATGGGCCCTTGGGAATCTGAGATCACCAACATGCCAGCTTCCAGGGTTCTGTCCTGACCGTCCAAAGTGCGAAGTTTTTCACCCGCACGGGCCGCACGCACTTCAACGTGGATTGGCTTACCGCTGGCACGGGCCTCGAGTTTGTCGAGGTCGAAGGCATGCAGAGGTTGGCCCAATTCGATCATCACATAATTGGTGATGTCGACCACATTGGAAATGGGGCGCATTCCTGCCGCTGCCAGCCTTCTGCGCATCCAGCCGGGGGATTGGGACACCTTCACGTTATCGAGAATAATTCCTCGGTAGCGCGAGCAGAGAGTGGGGTCGGAGATCGATACCCCAAGTTGCGAACCAATTTCCGGACCAGTAGCCAAGGGCTTTGGGTTGGGCAAGGTGAGCGGGGCGCCGGTGAGCGCCGCAACCTCACGGGCAATTCCAACGAGTGATAGGCAACGGGCCATGTTGGGGAGGATGTCGATTTCAAGGACCACCTCACCCAGCACACTGGCTGCGGAATCCCCGGGATTGCCTTCCCCTTCCTCAAGAAACATCAGGCCGTCGTGGTCGTCTGAAAGGCCCAATTCGTAGGCCGAACAAAGCATTGCGTCAGAAAGCACGCCGCGGATTTTGGTTGGAGCCAGAGTTTTGTAAACTTTGGTTTCGCTGTGGCCGTCGAGCAGGGTTGAACCGGTGAGGCCAATGACACAAATTTGGCCTGAGTCGCCGATTTTCAGGTTGGGGGCCCCTGTGACAACGGTCTTCTCGACCCCATTGCCCATGTCAACCACCGGCAATTTCAGCTTCTCGGCATCGGGGTGGGGGTCAACGCGGATGACACGACAAATAAGCACCTTGTCGGTGGCCCAGGGCGGGGCAGGCTCGTCGATACGCAGGCCCGAGGGAGGTTCAAAACCTATGGCGCGGGCGGAGGCTACCTCCAAACCGGCCAAGGTCAATTTATCAGCAAGTTCCGTGGGGCCGGGCAGGCGGACAAGTCCGCCAAGCCAGCCCAGAGGCACCTTCATGGTGTATCACCCAAGGCCAAAGAATAGGGAATATAAAATCTACGCCAAAAACCTGGTCAAAACTGGCCGAGGAAGCGCAGGTCGTTACCCCAGAAATATCGGATATCATCGATGCCTGAAAGAAGCATGGTGATCCGCTCGGGCCCCATGCCGAAGGCGAAGCCCGAGAACCGGGCGGGATCGTATCCGCCATTGCGGAGAACTGTTGGGTGCACCATGCCGGCGCCCAAAATCTCGACCCAGCCCGACTGCTTGCAGACTGGGCAACCCGTACTGGCGCAGAGCATGCAATCCATGTCCACTTCAATGCTTGGCTCGGTGAAGGGGAAATAGCTCGAGCGGATTCGCATCTTGCGGGAATCGCCAAACATGCGCCGGATGAAAACTTCCAGCGTGCCTTTCAGATCGGCCATGGTGACGCCTTCGCCCACACAAAGGCCTTCAACTTGGTGGAACATGATCTCGCTGCGTGCAGTGATCTGTTCGTAGCGATGGCACATGCCGGGAAGCACCACGCGGATGGGGGCTGGTGCGCGTTCACGCATCACGTGGATTTGGCCGGGAGAAGTGTGTGTGCGCAGTAGCAAGCCAGGCGTGGTGGTATGAAATGTGTCCCACATGTCGCGCGCTGGATGGTGCGGCGGCATATTCAAAAGGCCAAAATTACTTTCATCATCTTCCACCTCGCGGCTGCGGTAGGCTTGGTAGCCCAAATCGCCGAAGACGCGAAGAATTCGCCTGAGAGTCTGGGTGGATGGGTGCAATCCGCCACGGACCGGGTCACGGCCGGGCAGGGTTGGGTCCAATGGCGGAGCCTGCAATTCACGGTCGAGAGCTGCTTCGCGCTCACGCTCCAAAGCTTTATCGTAAGCTCCGGAGAGGGCTTCTTTTACCCGGTTTGCGGCTTGACCGTAGGCTTTCCGCTCTTGCGGCGGGATCTCAGCGACGCGTTTCAGAGCAGCAGGAACCTGGCCTGTGCGGCCCAGCCAGTTACCGTGCCACAAACGAAGAAGGGCCTCGTCGCTGGCTTGCGCCAACTCGTCGAGACCCTTCGCCTCCAGTTCATCAAGAACCTGCATGGTCGGCTAGCCGTGGCTTAGGCCGGCCGGCATGTGCTTCTTGGCCAATTCGAGAACGGCCTTGAAAGCATCCATGTCGTGGATGGCCAATTGCGAGAGGCTCTTGCGATCCAACTCGATGTGTGCGTTTGTGAGACCAGCGATCATTTGGCTGTAGCGCAGGCCGTGCATACGACAAGCAGCATTGATGCGCACAATCCAAAGCCGGCGGAAATCACGCCTGCGCACCCGACGGTCGCGGTAAGCGTACGCGCGAGCACGCATCAGAGCAACTTCTGATTGACGATGGAGGTTGTGGCGACCAGCGCGGAAGCCTTTGGTTAGCTTGCGCAGGCGGGCGCGTCGTCGCAGCACCGTCTTGCCACTTCTAGCTCGACTCATGATTCATACCCCAACTGAAAACTGATAATCTTTTGATTTGTGTATGGGAAAGTAAAATACTCAGCTGACGCCGAGCAATGCCTTCACATACTTCTTGGCAATGGCCGTGTTCGTCACCAAACCACCACGAAGACGACGCTTTCGATTGCGTGACTTGTGGGTGTTCAAGTGCTTTTTGCCGGCCTGTGACCGCTTAAGTTTACCCGTTGCGGTTACCCGGAAACGCTTACGGGAAGCCTTATGACTTTTTTGCTTGGGCATGGTTTCAGAACCACCTTCCGCACAAGATTCTTGAAAAGCTAAAAAACAATCGCCCCAGGAATCTCTCCCGGGGTGATGGTTGCCTGTGTCTCTCAACGAAAGATAGCAGCAGGCTTGAAAACCGCAAAGGTCAGTTCCGGCCATACAACCATCTTAGTACCAGTAACTATCGGCAACTAGGCTGAAGGAATGTAATCGCCTTGCCAGTAGTTTGCCCATTTTTACATTTTTTACCAGCTGGGTTAGGACAATTCCACTATCGGCTGGGCTTGTTCTAAAGCGGAAGTTGGTCGGCCTGTTGGATCGATAAGCGTTAGTTCTGGGTTTATGCCTAGCACTTTATATATTGTAGCATGTAGTTCGCGAGGGTTCAAAGGCCGGGTTTTGGGCGCTTGGCCCAAATTATCTGTTTGGCCTACAACTATTCCGGGTTTGGTACCGCCTCCTGCGATTAAGATGGACATCGCATTACCCCAGTGGTCTCGACCGGGAGTTCCCATGCTTCCTGGAGCACCCCCGTTGCCCCCATCATTCATTTTTGGTGTTCTGCTAAATTCTCCCATCACTAGAACAAGCGTTTCGTTGAGCATGCCTCTGGTGTGCAGATCTTCAATTAGGGTTCCCACCGCCGCATCGACCATCGGCAGGTAGTTTTCCATTCCTTTTTTCAAATCCCAATGATGATCCCAGCCGCCGTAGGTGAGGGTGACAAAAGTGGAGCCTGCTTCTACCAGTCGCCGGGCCAAAAGTGCAGATTGACCCCAAGAATTGCGGCCATATCGATCGCGCAATCGGGATTCTTCCCGTTCGATCTGGAAGGCTTCCAAGGCGGCCCTCCGCTGCAAAAATTCCAAGGCTTGGCCGTCGAAGCCATCCATAGTGCGTTTGAGGGGGTTTTCTTCCAGCGCCCGGGTAATCGTTTCAAAACGATGCCTTAAGGTTTGGCGATCTTCCAGTTGGGGCATGGTCAGGCCCTGGGCCAGATCGAGATTGCGAACGGAATAGCCTGCCTGGTTGGGATCACCACCTGGCATGAACGGATCGAGCGACTTGCCCAGAAAATGGCCGCCAAAATAGCCCGGAACCAACCCAATGCTGGAGGCGTTAGGTAGACCGACATAGGCCGGCATGCCAGGTGCACGGGGCCCACATTCACGAGCAACAATGGAGCCCAAAGATGGGAATTTGGGGGCGGTGTTGGCCCCGCTGACGCCTAGGTCTTTGCCAGTGAGAATGCGGTGACCACCGGCAAAGTGGTCGCCGGTACCATGATTCATACTGCGGATGAGACTGAAATGGTGGGCTACAGAAGCTTGTCGGGGGAATAGTTCGGAAATATCCATTCCCGGCACAGTGGTGCGAATGGGTTTCCAAATTCCGCGATACTCTGCTGCAGCGTCGGGCTTAAGATCGTATAGGTCCATATGGCTAGGGCCGCCATCTAGCCAGAAAAGGATAACTCGTTTTCCGCTGCCCCTTACTTTGGTTGATCTCCCAGCTTTGGCAAGATTGGCAAAGGCACCAGCAGAAACAGCTGCACCTGCACCCAGACTGAGGAAAGATCTTCGGTCTGGGCCACCTGTCTTGGCGCAACCTTCGAGGCTGGGAAGGCGCATATGGAAGCCTGATCGTGGCATGGAGCCATCCTCCTGTGAGGTAATCGGGCGAGTGATTTTGCACGATTCAATGGATAAATTAAGCCGAATTCAAGGCTAATCGCAGGGGCGGGGGGCCTTTGGGGTTGGATTTCAACCCGTGCAAAAGCCCAATTGCGGCCTATTCACTCACAACCCTAACCCGACAAGTAACCATTAGCAACCGGCACCAGCCATGAAGCGTTGGTCAATTGCCGCGCAAAGTGCGGTCGAGCAATTCGGGTGGGGCGTTGCGCATTTCGGGGGGGACCGGCAGCGGGCGGGCCGAATGGACATCAATGCCCACCAATTTCCAAGACCCGGGCTGATCAGATTTGTCTTTGGGGGCGCGAACAATCGCTACGCATTGGCCCAAAAAAGTTGGAACCAGCATGATTTTGCAATCGATTCGAACTTCGATTTGGTCTCCAAGTTCTACCACCATAGGGGTCGAGTCTTTTGCAAGCACCAGCCAAGTGGGATTGGGCGGCCCCTTGGTTTTGGGCGAAAAAGAGAGGTCTACTGCCTCCATGAATGGAGGTTTGAGGTCGGGGTTGGACCAAAAGTCAAGCGGGTCAATACGAACGACGCGGGCGGGTGGGGCCGGCGTCTTGGGCGATTCCATGTGGAAGTAGGAGTCAAGTTTTTTCAACCATTCGGCTGCTTCAGGGGAGCCATTGGCAGGCTTGGAAGATCCCTCGGTGGTTCGCTGGAAAGCGGCAACAAAATCCCTTCTTGGGCCAATATCGCCGGCAAATTCCTGAAAGACTTTTTTTGCAAATTCGTTTCTGAGCACAAACTGCTTGCCAAGGTCAGTCCAATCAGGTTTTTGGGAGCCGTCGAGGGCCCGAATGCGGGCACCCTTGACATGCCATTTGCGGATGTCGGGGATGTTGGAGCCTGCAGCATGCACTTGAACCTGCAGATCAAAGGCCGCCAAAGGGGCTTTAACCCTGTAGAGCATCACCATTTGGAAACCGTTGTCCACAATTTCAGGTGGGCCATTTTCGATCAAGGAAAACGTGCAATCTTTTCCCCCATTGCGAACTAATCGGACAAAGGTGGAAATAAGAAATGTTGTGTAGGGGCCCGATCCGGTCATGTCGGAGCTGCCATTGTGATCGACTTCGATCATGGCCCGAAGAGAGTTTTTGTCCTGATCCAGATTGGGCCTAGATCCGGGGGAAACAGTGTAAATGAAAGCCTCGGTTACCTTGGCTTCATCATTGGAGGCGACCAGTTCCAGCCATTTACGCACGAAGGCATCGGTTCGCATGCGTTGGGCCAAGGTGATACCGCCGTGATAGGCCCCGTAAATGATGATGGTCATCAACGCAAGAACAACACCGGTTCGGGCCAAACCCGATCCGGTGAGAATGCCATCGGAATTGCGAATGCGCACGCCGGCCAAAAGCCCCAGCACAATGCCCGCCAAAGGCACAACGCCCAATACCATGTAGTTGGCGGGAAGAAACAATGGGGCAGAGCGAGTGATGGCCACCAACCCGCCCAGTGCCAAAAGCACTGCGCACAACACACCAATGACGCAACTGGCCAAAGCCAGTCCGCTTAGTGTGCGGTATTCCAATTCACCATCTGCGCGGGCATCAGCCAACCGCGCTGGATCCACTGGTCCGCCCGACATGGCTGTTTCCTCCCAACAATTTGAAACCGTGAAGTTACTCGCCGGCCAAATCGGCAGACACATCGGCCTGCATGGCGCGGCGGACAGCTTCTTGGGCACCCAGGGCGATCTTGTTTTCGAGATCGGTCATATCCAAAGTGATTTTACCTTGTTTGATTTCTTCCATGACGATTTGCATCAAATCGTTGGTCCGCACCTGAACCAAGGGCTGCGCTCCTTTGTTGAGGGCAACCATTCGTTTTTGGATCAAGGCCGAAAGCTTGAACCGTCCACCCATTGCGTTGACAATACTTTCTTCCTTCAAATCATCGATCATTGCAATCTCCCGTTATAAAGTCTTGTCAGGATCAAGCTTGAAACCGTGTTTCATGCCAATTGGGGAATCATTCCCGGTCGAAAAAGGGCCGCCAAAGCCCTGCCAATTCAAAAACCACCTTTTCCAATTCCATATTGATTAAAACATGGTTGTAATCATTGGAGCGTTGGATCTCAGACCTGGCATTTGCCAGCCGTCTTTCAATCACCTCGGGCAAGTCTGTACCTCTTGATTTCAGCCTTTGCCTCAAGAATTCTTCGGGTGCGGTCAGGAAGACGGAGGAATCAACTTTTGTTTTCCCCCTTACTTGGTCTGCCCCCTGGACATCGATTGCCAAAACCACCCCAAAACCTTTTGAACGCCAGCTTTCTACCTCGCGCCTTAGGGTGCCATAGAACTGGCCATAAACCTCGGCATGTTCCAGAAAACCATCCGCCAACAATTCGGAGGCAAACTCTTCAGCCGACAGAAAATGGTAATCCTTTCCGTTTATTTCACCAGATCGAGGAGGTCTTGTCGTTGCCGAAACTGATTGCCTGAGTGGTAAACCCCCGGTTTCCATAAGTTTCTTGAGAACCGAGGTCTTACCCACGCCGCTTGGGCCGGACAAAATCAGCAAAGGGCCGGAAGCACCGCTGGATTGGCCTGATTCATTCGACATTCTGCACCAATTCGCGAATCCGTTCCAGCAAACCCTTGATTTCCACAACGCGGTGGGCAATCTCCAGGTCGCTGGCTTTGCTACCGATGGTGTTGGTTTCACGCAGCATTTCTTGGATTAAAAAGTCGAATTTCCGGCCCGGGCTCTCCTCGTGTTCGACAAATCGGGCAAACTGGTCCATATGGCTGGATAGGCGGACTGCTTCCTCACTGATATCAAGCCTTTCAGCCATCATGGCTGCTTCCCGAAGCACTTCGTGGGGTTCGACGCGTCTTTCCAAGCCTGCTTGCGAAAAAGCTGTTTCAAGCCTGGACCGCAGCTTTTCCCGGTGCAGCTTGACCACCTCGGGGGCGCGCTCGGCGATGCTTTTGGCTTCTGTTTTAATGTTTGCGTGCAGAGCCAACAGTTCGCGGGCCATGGCCATGCCTTCACGCTGGCGCATTTTCTGAAGTTTTTCCAAGGCTCCGCGCAGGGCCGACTCCCAAAGGGGCCATTCCTCTTCGAGAGAGGTCGCTACTTCGTTTCCGGTGGTCAAAAGCACTCCCGGCAATTGCAGGCAGGCTGCAGCCAGTATTTCCCCTGATTTTTCAAGGCTAGCCGCAGCGTGAATTTGGCTGAGATAGCTTTGAAGCAGGGAAGTGTCGATGAGTGGTTTATCCCCTTGGCTGCTTGAGGGGGCCAAGCGTTTGCTTTTGAAACTAACCATCACGCTGCCACGCTTGATGGTTTCCCTGAGAACCCGCTCAACATCAGGCTCCAGTACTGAATGAGTATCGTCTGAGCGGAAAACCATCTTCAAATGGCGGTTATTGACAGCCCGTACTTCCACGACACAGCACAGGGAATTTGATTCCCGTGTGCATTCACCATGGCCAGTCATGCTAAAAAGCACGGTGCGAAATCCAAGTTGAGGCAGATTGGGCCTGCCAAAAAATAGGCTGAAGAACCAAATACCAAGCCACTCAAAGCCGGCGCGGTATTAACCGAACTCTAGACAGGAAAATCAGGGTGCGGAGGTTTCAACTGGTCCACTACCGCTTTCGGGACTAACTGATGGGCTCGAAAGAACTCCGCCGGGCGACAGAGGACCTTCGTCACTGCCTTGCATGCGGGGAATCAGTATGACAGTCACAATGACTAAAAATAGCCATGCGGCTGAGGCACCCAGGGTGATCCAAGTGATCTGGTCGGCGGCACGGCTACCGAAGGCACTTTGGCCCGCTGCCCCACCAAAAGCACCCGCCAAACCGCTGCCTTTTCCACCTTGAATAAGGATGAGAAAAAGCAGCACAATTCCGGTGACAAGCATGAGGAAGCTGAGGGCAAAACCAATCCAACTAGCCCAAAGAGCATGATCCATGAGCAAGAGAAACCTCCCGTTGAAGCCAATTCACTGCAGCAAATGCAGTTGCGTTGAATAGCCTAATGCCGGATTTATCTAATTTCCTTTATAAATGCCATTGCTGTCAGTTGGAAGGTGTTTTGAGAGAAGTAAATTCCCGGTTGCTGGCTGAT
>CAIWHS010000591.1 GCA_903912515.1 uncultured Planctomycetaceae bacterium | reverse complement strand
CCGGCACCGAAGTATTGAAGAACGGCGTCGGGGCCATGGCCGTGCGGATGGTCTGGTCGGCTTCGACAATGAAATTGCCGTTGGTATGGGTGGTGGTCACCATGCTGGCCTTGCCGCCCAAGTAGGCGACGGGGGCCTCCACATCAATGTTGCCGTTGAGGGTCGATAGCTTCGCTTACGCCCTAGGGCATCTGGCAAATTATGGCCTTGCCATGAGCAATACGGGTAAAGGATTGCGGGCAAAAACCGGGTTGGCTGTCTGTTTTGGATTAAATTCCCATGTTCCAGAGTGTAAAATAACAAAGCATCCCAAGGCCTTGCCTTGGGATGCTGCTGGTACGCGTTCAACGGAATAAAAGGCCGTGATTTTTATACCTCGGCTTGAGGCTCCGGCTCGGCCTGGTTTTTGGCAGTTTTCCGCTTGCGCCACCAAACACCACCGCCACCGCAGGCTGCAGCCAAAGATGCCAACAGCATGGTGCCAGGTTCGGGGACGGAGACTAATTCAAATCTAAGCATATCACCTTCTGTTCGATTGTAAGTAAAACCGGGAGCCTCATAGGTCGAGCCGTTAGTTGCGGTTGTTTGAACACCAGTACCACTAGCTATCATTTCGCGCAAAATTAATGTGCGCAAGTCTCCTGTGAAATTGGTATAGTTTAAATTTGAAAGATCAAATAGATATTCACCACTTGAGCTCTCCGTTGAAGATATTAAAGTTGTGGGTGTAGTAAAGTCCCAAGAAAATTTTGCGCTAATGGTTTGTCCGGTAGCCCCAAAAAGCTTCAACCCGGTGACCTTTATAAAATCAGATTGAGAAGCCCTAAAAATTATATTGGTGGCAGGGTTTGTTACGTTTCCATTCGTAGGATTAAGATTAGCCAAATAAACATCAGCGCGGGAAGACCCTAAAAAAAGTACTGCTGCAATAACAGCCACCATATTTCTGCAAGACTTCCCCGCTACCAGAAACAAGTCTGAGGCCGCCGACTTTGCGCTCATAAATTAACTAACCTCCAATAAACGAACTAATTACAACTTATTCTTTCAAAGTCAGATTAATTAATCGACTCGCTTCTACAGCAAGGTGAACAAGTCCCACCCAAGGTCAACATCTCACTCCCTGAACCGCCTTAGCCTTGGTATCGGATGTCATCTTGGCTACTCTTGCAGGGGTAAATCAAAGGCAATACGACAATACATCCTCTCCCTGTTTTCCCTAAACCATTGCCCGATAGTCACTTGGCAAGTGCTATAGACTGTTTGCAGCAAAATACAGGCGGAACAATCCCTGTGCCGAAAGGGTGTCTCAAGCCCCCGCCGAGGGCCCGGAAATTCTTTCGTGATGATTTGATGAAAGCTGAAAAAAGATGCTGATTTTCATTTTTCATTCACTTTTCATTCAGTCTTTGTTCACAAAGCAACGCCAGCCACTATTCACTACTTATGCCATTGCCAATAACCTTTTTCAGTTTTTATTCAGTATCTGGCCCCTTGGCGAAGTGGTCGCACCGTGAAAACCACCGGTTTTACCAAAGCAGTGAATAAAGCACCGGCCTTTCCTGACGCTCTTTCTCCCGGGTTGATAAAACAGAGTAGTGAGTCAGGTTCCCAATCCCGGTGGGCACCATCTGGCCAACCCCCTGAACCGGTGGGAGTGCAGGGCATGAATCAGACCGTCCAGCACCAGCTATCGATCCTGATCGTGG
>CAIWHS010000590.1 GCA_903912515.1 uncultured Planctomycetaceae bacterium | reverse complement strand
CTTCGCGGCGGCCAATTCATCAGCTTTGGTGCGGGCCATTGCCAGTTCCCGCTCAAGGCCAATAATGCGTCGCTCATAGTCAGCAATTCCAGGCCCACCGCGCCGAACGCCTGCTTGCGGCTCTTCCACAGCAGCATCCGTTCGGCCTCGCTGTTGGCCAGGCTCACCTTGCGCGCCTTGTTTTTCAGCGCGATCGACTCAATTCGGCCAGCCTCGTCGTCGATACCCGCCTCCAGGCCATCCACTTCCATGATCAGCACCGCGCCCGCATCGAGCGGGAATCCAAAACCAAAGGCCTCTTCCACGGCTCCCAAAATAAGGTTGTCCAGCATCTCGAGGGCGGCGGGAACTATGCCCGCACCGATGATCTCCGAGATGGTCTTGCTGGCATCATCGACCGACTCAAAAATGCCAAGCAGCGTGCGAACCGATTGCGGGTTGCGTACCAGACGCACCCATACCTTGCTCACCACGCCGAATGTGCCCTCGGAACCCACCACCAAGCCGGTGAGGTCGTAGCCGGGCGCCTCTTCTACCGGGCCGCCTATGGTCATGACCCGGCCATCCGGCAGCACCAACTCAACGCCCAGAATGTGGTTGACTGTCACGCCATACTTCAGCGTGTGTGGCCCGCCCGAGTTGGTGGCGACATTGCCGCCGATGGTGCAGGCACCTTGGCTGGAGGGATCAGGGGCATAGTGCCAGCCATCGTTTTTCACGCGGTTGGTCAGCCAAGTGTTGATCACACCCGGTTCCACCAAGGCGTAACGATTGCGAATGTCTACTTCCAAGATCTTTCGCATGCGGGCCATCGAGATGATCACACCGCCGCCCACCGGTAGGCATCCGCCAGCCAGGCTGGTGCCCGACCCGCGTGGCAGAAATGGCACGCCAAGCTTGTTGCAAATTTTCACAACACCCACAATTTCTTCGGTGCACCGCGGAAACACCACCACCTCCGGGCGGTTTTTCTCCATGGTGTAACCGTCGCACTCGTAGACCAGCAGCTCTGCGGGAGAACTGATAAGCCCATCGGGCCCGACTACGGATGCCAAACTGGAAACCAGTTCGGCGTTTTGGTCCTTTTGAAAAGTGACGGCCATTTTCCATCCAGCGGTTTGTGGTGAGGGAATGCTTTACAACCCCACAGGGGTCAATACTGGAACCCGTTCTTGCGGGTGTGCACCCAAGGCTTGCCATCTGCCTGGGCGGGACCTCGGCCGCGCTTGACCTCGCCGACAACCACTTCGTGGTCGCCCACCTCATGGCGGGTGATCACCACGCATTCAAGGCACGCCAACGCATCGGGAAGCAGGGGGGGGCCACCTTCGGGCACATGGCCGCCAACAGCATGGAAGCCTTCAGGGCCTGGGGGTTGCCCTTTGCCAAAATGGCCAAGCAATTGTTTTTGCCCTTCACCCAACACATGCACCGCAAAGTGGGCACCAGCGTGCAGCAATTCAGCCAGCCCGCGGCCTTTTTTTACCGCCAAACTCACGCAGGGTGGCTCAAAACCGCATTGCTGCACCCAACTTGCAAGCATGCCCTGCGCCTCAACACCGCTTCCCGCAGTGACAATGAACAAACCGCTAGGCATGCGGCCCAGTGCGGCCCCAATAGTTTCACGACTTTCCGAATTGGATCCGCTCACGAATTCAAACCCCTTATTTTTCGTCAACCAGTTTCGGGATCAGGGTTGCCATTTCGGTTTTGGCCTCTTCCTCATCCATAAACTTGCGTGCGATACGGCCAGCCTTGTTGAAAACAAATATCGCCGGATACCCCTCAATCTCAAGGCGCTCCATCCAGCTAGTTTGGGTTTCTGCAAGGTAATAGTTGGGGCCCTTCATCTTCAACCGTTCCAGAATCTTGCGGGCTTTCTCCAAGCTTTTTTCGCGTCCTTCGTCGACATCGAGCGTGGTTTCAACATGCAGGCTGATCACAACCACACCTTTGTCGCGCCATTTTTCCGCCATCTCGACCAGATGGGGCATGGCTTTAATGCAGGGTGTTCAGGTGCGGTGCCATACATCCACAATCACCACTTTGCCCTGAAGGGCCCTCACGGCCCGGGTAAGCTCGGTGAAGCGGAGCGATTTAAGCTCAACTGCTTCCTGCCGGGCCAAAAGCGCCGACAGCACCACAGCGGCCAAAATGTTCATGGGATCCCTCCCGAAAACTTGAAAATGCGCAAGAATATATCTTATCCCGGCACAGTCTTTCAGTCCATGTCACGAGAAAGGCCCTTTGGGCGGCAATATCCGGTTGAGTTAGAGCGTTTACCATTCAAAAAGCATTCAAATGCAAGAAAAAGCTTGGCAAAGGGCCGGGCCAAATTGCCCAATGGGGTAAACCGCATGCGCCAACCCCCCTTTAACTATGGCTCCGGGCATTCCCCACACCACGCTGGAGGCTTCGTCTTGGGCCCAAACCTGACCACCCGCTTTGCGGATCGCCTTGGCACCTTCCAGACCATCGTGGCCCATCCCGGTCAGCACCACAGCCAGGACCCGACTGCCATAAACCTGGGCGACCGATCTGAACAAAGGATCAACCGCAGGGCGGCAAAAATTTTCAAGGGGCCCCTGGTGCACCTTCAGCTTGGCCTTTTGCAAAGGGCCTTCCACTTCCATGTGACGGTTACCCGGAGCCAGCCAGATGGTCCCGGGCAGAACTGGTTCCCCGATAACTGCCTCCCGGACCGGAAGCTTGCATCTGCCTGAAAGTGACAGGGCCAGGTTATTTGAGAACCCTTCAGGAATATGTTGGACGAGCAAGACCGGTACCGGAAATTTTGCGGGCAGCTCCGGCAAAAGTTTTTCCAATGCCGAGGGGCCGCCGGTGCTCACCCCAATGACCAGAACCATGGGAGGTAGTAAGGGACTTTCGAGCTTGGGTGTCAAAGGGGCAAGCGTGACAGAGGATCTTTCCCTCCGCTTTTCCATCAGGCTTTTTAGATGGCGGGAGCACCAATCAGGCGCAAGGTTGGCACCCGATGACGGCTTGGGAATCCAACCGAGCGCTAAGGATTTCAATTCTCGGGAAGGGCCATTTTCTGAACTGGACAGCAGGTAAATGCCGCCACTTGGGCTGGTTGCGGCTTTTTGGGCCACCTCATCGATTTCTGCGGAACTGAAAATTCCGTCCGCATCTACCAGAACAAGGAACGGCCCAGGACTGGACCACTCGCGGATGGCCTTTGTAATAAGGGGAAAGGAGAGGACCTGCCAGCCGGGTTCAATGGCCCCGATGTTTTCGCCCAAAACACGCCGCGTGTGCGTGCTGGCTTCAATTAAAAAGACGGACGGCCTTAGCATGCTCCCATCTTAATCAAAAGCGGCCGAACCATGCTAGTTCCGGCCAAACTTTTAATTATTAAAAGGTTTCTGGGATCAAGTCCATCCCCTCACCAATCCCTCCAGGCTGGCACTCAATTGCCGCAGAACATCAATTTCACCATTTGCCTCGTGGGCCCGCTTGCTCGTGTTGCCAGCGGCATCGGCAACGCCGGTGATATTGGCGGCGATTTCACTGGTCCCCTTGGCCGCCTCAGTCACATTGCGACCGATCTCCCGGGTGGTGGCGGTTTGCTCCTCCACGGCGGAGGCGATAGAAGTCTGGATCTCGTTGATGCGGGTGATGATGGCCTGGATATGGCGGATCGCATCGATTGCCAAGCGGGTATCTTGCTGGATGGCGCTGATCTTACCGCCGATGTCCTCGGTGGCCCTGGCGGTCTCCTTAGCCAATTCCTTCACCTCGTTTGCCACCACAGCGAAACCCTTACCTACCTCGCCGGCACGGGCGGCCTCGATGGTGGCGTTGAGCGCTAGCAGATTGGTCTGCTCGGCGATGCTGGTAATCGTTTTTACCACGCCGCCAATCATCGATCCGCTTTCACCCAACCGGTTCACCAGGGTGCCGGTCGATTCCGCTAGACCGACCGCTTCACCAGCGACCCGGGCCGCTTGATTGGCCTGCCCTGCGATTTCCCGGATCGTTGCCTCCATTTCCTCGGCCGCGGCCGCGACTCCTCGCACATTGGAGCTCACCTGTTCGGCAGCAGAGGAAACCACATGTACCTGAGTGGAGGTTTCCTCGGCGTTGCTTGCCATAATCTGCAAGCGGGCGGCTTGATCCCGTACGGAATCCGCCAGTTGCGCGGCCCCTTGACGAATGGAAGAAACCGGACGGATCAGCCCGGCTGAAATCCACCACACAAGCCCCATGGCAAAGCTTAAAACAAGACCGGTGAGTAGCAGGCCGGTGATCCTCTCCCGGTTGAGGAGGTTGGAGCGGTTTTCCAGAAGTAAATTCAAGCTATCAAGGCATTTGGCATTGGCGTCGAGGCAAGTCTCCATAACCATGGCTGAACGCTTTGCGACAGGAGCAGATTCCCATTTTCCAGTTTTGGGCTTGGCCGCCAAAATCGTATCAACTTGACTGGCGATGGCACCGATGTCTCTTCGCATGTTTTCAGCCACAAGGTTAAGCCGGTCCACCTCCAACAATGAGCCATGGAAATTTCCGTCTTCAATCACGGCGTTTTCGATGCCACGGCAGAACTTTGTGAGCGCGTCCTCACGCAGCCGATTGTTGGCGATACCGAGGGCCATAGTTTGGGAGCTGTCAGCTTTACCCAACAGGCTTCCCAACACTCCAAGGCCCTGGGTCAATGCGGGTAGTGCCACCGTGCTGGAATCCATCAGGTAAAAGCTGTCCATGTCGGGATCAAGGATAAGGTTGGAGGTGTCCAAGACATGGGAAATCTGCTCTGCAACTATGCTGACGCATCGATCCCGGGCGGAAGATTCGCCTGAGCGCCATGCCTTGCGAAGCTCCTCGGGAGAAGCCCAAGCCCTCTTGCGAAACCTGAAGCCCTCCTCGTTCAGACTGAGTTCCGCTGCCAAAGGCGAGGCAACCTTTTCAAGTCTTTCCAGGTTTCTCTCAACATTATCGACGGCCGATGCCAACTCGTTGGCCTCGGCCTTCATAGCTACGAGGATCTGGTGGCGGGCCAGCGCTGTAAGCAATTCAAACTGTGCCCGCTGGACGATCACGCCCTTGATCTCCTTGGTGGTGAAATCAATTTGGCGGCTAACAGAATTCCAGTAAATCCACATCAGAACCGATAAAGGCAATAAAAAACTGGCGGAAATCCAGGTGAGGCGAGCGGTAATCCGCCTCCCGAGAAACCAGTCCATCCAGGAACCGTCAGCCATCATCCACCCCCAAGCAAAGCCAAATAAATGTTTCAAACATCCGGTCTAAATTAAAATTCGCGTGGCGCCAACGGGTCAGGTTTGAAAACCGCGAACAAGTTCTTCAAGCCGAACGCTCAACTCGCGAAGCGATTCGGTGTCCAGACTGGCCTCCTGCGCCTGCTTGCTGGTGCTGCTGGCGGCATCAGCAACGCTGGTGATATTAGCCGCTATTTCCCCGGTTCCTTTGGCTGCCTCTGTCACATTGCGTCCGATTTCCCTGGTGGTGGCGGACTGCTCCTCTACGGCTGAGGCAATAGAGGTTTGGATCTCGTTGATTCTTGTAATAATGGCTTGAATCTGACGAATCGCCTCAATCGCCTGGCGGGTGTCTTGCTGGATCGCGCCGATCTTGCCGCCGATATCTTCCGTGGCTCGCGCGGTCTCTTTGGCGAGTTCCTTCACCTCGTTTGCCACTACGGCAAAACCTTTGCCAACTTCCCCGGCGCGTGCCGCTTCAATCGTGGCATTGAGCGCCAGCAGGTTAGTCTGTTCGGCGATACTGGTGATGGTTTTCACCACGCCGCCGATCATGGACCCGCTTTCAGCGAGCCTGTTGACGAGATTGCCTGTGGATTCTGCAAGGCCTACAGCCTCACCAGCAACCCTGGCAGCTTGATGGGCTTGGCTGGAGATTTCGCGGATGGTGGCCTCCATTTCCTCAGCGGCGGCAGCCACGCTACGCACATTGGTGCTAACTTGCTCGGCGGCTGAGGAAACCACATGCATCTGTGCGGAGGTTTCCTCGGCGTTACTGGCCATGCTGTGCAATAGGCTTGCCTGCTGTTTGACGGAATCGGCCAGTTGGCCCGCCCCTTCACGGATAGGGGTGACGGCTCGCCTCATTCCGTCCACGGCCCCTTCGAGGGCTGAGGTCATGTCCTTCAATTCCCCCCTGCCTATCACCTCTACTTTTTGAGCCAGGTCGCCATCGGCCAGTTGACGCAACCGCTTTCTGGTTGCGGAAATAGGCCGAACCAAGCCTATGCCAATCCAGAAAACCAAGGCCAAGGCAATGAACAGCGCCAAGCCGGTCAATGAAACACCTGTCAATCGGGAGCGGTTGAACAGATTGACCCGATTCAACAGCGCCTTTTCGAGGCTTTCGTCGCAACGTGTGAAAGCTTCATGGCAAATCTCAAAAGTGGCTATTATTTTCTTGCCCAAACCAGTATTCGAATCCCATTTTGAGCTTTTTGACACGATACTGTCAGCCTGGTCGGCCAATACGGTGATATCCCTGCGAATCAGGTTAGCAACTTGGGTTAAACGGTCAGAATCCAAAGTTTCACCATAAAAGTTGAAATCTTCAGCCAAAGCGATTTCC
Organism: uncultured Planctomycetaceae bacterium; assembly: GCA_903912515.1. Taxonomy (GTDB): domain Bacteria; phylum Planctomycetota; class Planctomycetia; order Gemmatales; family Gemmataceae; genus UBA6894. The sequence goes on along the minus strand of CAIWHS010000590.1, from coordinate 976 downwards.
ACATTTTTGGTGAAGCGGTTCAGATTGTCTTCCCTTAGTCTCCGGCTGGCGATTCCAAGGTCAATAGTTCCTAAAGCTTCGCCCTTGGCCACTGCTTGAGACATGGATGATAGTCTTTGAGTTATGCCGGGCAGGGCAACCACGCAGCAATCCATCAAATAGAAGCTGTCAAGATCCGGATCAAGCACCAGATTGGAAGTATCTCCGACATGGGCAATTTGCTCAAAAAGGATCGTTTCTGCCTTTGCCTGAACCGTTGGGTCGGGTGATCGCCAGACTCTGCGCAATTCCTCAGGGGTTGCCCACGCTCTTTTTCGCGCCTTGAACCCTTCATCATCCATGCCGATAGTCTTGCCAATTTGTGCCACCATGCGATCAATCCGGTCCAGAGAACGCTCGAATGCGTCAGCCGCTGTGGCTCGCTCGCTTGCGTCGGCCTTCAGGGCGACAAGTGACTGGTACCTTTCCAAAGCGACCAAGGCGTCGAAAAGAACGCGATTGGCACTTAAGCCAGTGATTTCCTTTCGGGCAAAATCAATCTGGCCACTCACTGAATTCCAGTAAATCCAAAGCAAAACCATCAAGGGGAGAAGGAAGCTAATGGCAATCCAAACCAAACGGGCGGCAACCCGCCTGCCTGTCAACCAATCCAACCAGAAGCTGGCTTCCATGGTAATTCACCCTTCTCCTGATCCACTTGACCGTCACAGGCAAAAGCTTGTGTCAGATGCCGGTCGTTGACTTTTCCAAATCACTTGAGACCAGGCCCAAAATGCGGGCCGGGTCAAGAATCATGAGCAATTCACCATGATCATCCACGACGCCGGAAAGTGCTTCGCGCAAGCGCTTGGGCAAGTTGGCGGGTGTAAAGACTACCTTGCCGAGTTCAATTTCCTGAACCTCTTCCAAAGAGTCCACCAGAAAACTGACGAGATCGCCCAAATGAAGGCAAACCACTTGCAAAGGTCTTTCCCAG
>CAIWHS010000589.1 GCA_903912515.1 uncultured Planctomycetaceae bacterium | reverse complement strand
TGACGGGGTAGGCAGGTTGAAGACAAGCGCCCCATCCCTTTGAAAAATCGACACTTTAGGTTCATATTCTTCCGAAATGTAAAATGCATCATCAAATCTGCTTGGTCTTTTGGGCATACATGCCGGCCATGCGCCAATTCGCAAACCTTCTGAATCCAGCCTTTTTTTAAGGCCTAAGAACAAGCCTTGGAATGTTTGCCAGCCTTGGTCGAGTATCAGGGTGGTTTTCTGCAGCTTAAACCGAGGACTTCCATCCGGGCTCAGTGAAAGTGCCACTTGATGCCAACGACATTGAAAATCCCCCTTCCCCGCTTGCCCGACGGGCTGTTTTATCGTCCAATCAGTATCGTCGCCCGGGCTTTTGGGCCTCCTGCCCCGGTGGTGGCCGATCCCCCGCACCTTTTCGCGACCCCGTGGGTATGGGCTGAGACTTTTTCCAACCGTCAAACGTCAATCCAGGGTGCCACCTTGAATCCTGTCCCCGACCGCCCCACCTCCATCCGCTACGGCATGATCGCCATCACCACCTTCGTGGCGCTGATGCTCTACCTCGACCGCGTTTGCCTCAGCATTGTCGGCAGTTCCATCCGCAAGGACCTCCAATTTTCCGAGGAGCAATTCGCCTGGCTGCTGTCGGCCTTTTTCTGGGCTTACGCGCTGTGCCAGATCCCCACCGGCTGGATTGGCGACCGCCACGGTCCCCGGGTAGTACTGGCCGTGTATCTTTTCTTCTGGTCGCTGTGCACTGGATTGATGGGGATGGTCAGCGGCTTCACCGCTTTCCTGCTTCTGCGCTTGGGCTGCGGCCTGTTTGAGGCGGGGGCATACCCGATGGCCAACGCCATCGTGCGCAGGTGGGCCCCCCTGTCCGGGCGGGGACTGGCCAGCGGCACCGTTGCCGTGGGCGGCCGGTTGGGTGGCGCCATCGCCCCTATGCTCACCACCTTCCTGGCCGCCGGAGCTACCGATGGGTGGCGCAAGCCGTTCCTCATTTACGGCGTTCTGGGCATGGTGGGAGCGGTGGTGTTCTGGTTCTGGTATCGCAACCGACCAGAACAACATCCCGCCATCAACCAAGCGGAGATCGACCTGATCCAGGGCGACGGGCCCCCGGTGGACAGTTCCAAACCTTCTTTTCCTAATCTGGCCGCACTGGCTGCCAGCCGCAGCCTCTGGTTGGCTTCGGTTGTCCAGTTCCTGTCCAACTTCGCCTGGGTGTTTCTGCTCACCCTGCTGCCTGACTACCTGGAAAAGGTGTTTCAATTGCCCCTGGAAACACGGGCCCAGTACCAATCGCTTCCCCTTTACTTCGGCATCGTCGGCATGTTTTTCGGCGGCTGGGTGACAGACTATTGTTTCAAGAAGCTCGGCCCCAAATGGGGCAGATCCTTGCCGATGGCCGCCTCGCGCGTGGTGGTGGGATTGGCCTACCTGGCCTGCCTGTTCCTGCATGACCCGCTTCCGGTGGTTGCCATGATGTGCGTGGTGGCAATGGCCACCGACATGGGCAACCCTGCATTCTGGGCCTGGTGCCAGGATGTGAGCCACAAGCATGTCGGATCGGTGGTGGGCTGGGGCAACATGTGGGGCAACATCGGCGCGGCCCTGGCCCCGCTTATCATCGTCCGCGTCAAGGGCCTCTACCCCGACGATCCCGCCATGGGTTGGAATGCCGTGTTCCTGATGTGCGCCGTGGTCCAGGTGGTGGGCACCCTGGCTTCGCTGGGCATCGACTCCACCCATCCGATCAATGCGGAGCAGGTGAAGGCGGGGCACTGAAAAAACCTCACCCTCTTAACCTCCCTCTCCATCAATGGAGAGGGAGTAATTAGTCATTGACCCAATGCGCCAGTCAAAGCCAGACGAACCATTTCGACATTGACCGCACGATCAGCAACCCGAACCACCCGAATGCCACCTTCCGCCAATAACCTGTCCCGCTCAGCGTCATAATCTTTTTGCTGCAAATGGATCGGGCCATCCAACTCCAAAGCCAGACGCTTTTCCGCACAATAAAAGTCAACCACAAAACCAAGTACCACTTGCTGCCTGCGAAATTTCAAACCCAAAATCTTTCGTCCACGCAACATTTCCCAAAGAACCCTTTCGCCTTCCGTCGGTTCCTTGCGCATTTGCTTGGCCAGCAGCAGCTTCTCCTTGGACACTCTGGCCCCCCCCGTCACTTTTATCTGAGCATGTTTAGCCGGTGAAGAACCCGCATCATCATCAAACTGAGACATTGAGCCTCCTATTCTTCTAGCCCCTCCCTCTCCATCAATGGACCGGGAGGGTAAGGTCAGCAGCAACAATCCCCGCCTCTAAAACTCAACCGGAAAGCCAAAGGTGCCAAACATACTCTGAACCTTCGCAAAGAACCCGCAGCATCATCAAGCTGAGACATAGACCTTCCTATTCTTCTAGCTCCTCCCTCTCCATCTATGGAGAGGGAGGCCGGGAGGGTGAAGTCAGCAGCAACAAAACCCGCATGTAAAACTCAACCGGAAGGCCAATGGTGCCAAACATACCCTAAACCTTCGCAAAGAACCCGCATCATCATCAAACTGAGACAAAGACCTTCCTATTCTTCTTGCTTCTTGCTCCTCCCTCTCCATCAATGGAGAGGGAGGCCGGGAGGGTGAGGTCAGCAGCAACAATCCCCGCCTCTAAAACTCAACC
>CAIWHS010000588.1 GCA_903912515.1 uncultured Planctomycetaceae bacterium | reverse complement strand
CTGGAATGTTATGACGACCGTTTCAACGGCCAAACACCAATCACGCCCTGAATCGGGTGCTGGTAACCTTATAAAATTGAATGACAAAAGTGGGGGGCCTCAATCTCAACTGAGGCCCCCCCACTTCAGTAAAAATTTGTCTAAAATTATCTCGACAGCTTGTTCACATCGTCTTCCAAGGTCGACAACTGGGCATTGCCACTCACCACTTTGCCATCCTTGTCCACCAACACCACATGTGGCAAAACCATCAAGCCCCATTCCACGCACAGCTTGCCTTCAAGGCCACCAGGCTGATGCAAGTGAATGCCGGGTATTGGAGTCCGCTTCATCAGCGCAAGCCCTTCGGCCGCTGTCTGGTCACAGTTCACCGTCACCAACTCCACACCCTTGGATTTGTACGATTCCGCAATCAGCTTCAGTTTTGCGAAATCGCCAACCGTTTGGTTGTTCCAACTCGCCCAGTAATAAACAATCACTGCCTTGCCACGCAGTTGGCTCAGGTCGAACGACATACCTGGATTCTCAAGACCACCACCGCCAAGACTGTAAGGTTGGCCATCGCTGCTCAACCTGCGAATGGCACCCGCCGCCTTCTGCGCTTGCGGCTTGCTGGCAAAGTTTTTCGAAACTTGCTGGTACCAAGTCTTGGCATCATTCGGCTTCGCCATGAACTCGCTCACCATTCCCAGCTGGATCAGCGCATCTGCTGTGTCGTCAGCGGTCGGATAAGCGGCAACAAACTGGTTCAGCTTGCCTATCCAGTCTTGCTGCACCTTCGAGAAGTCCTCACCAGGCTTCATCAGCCGCAGCGAGTATTCAGCCTGAAGCTGCCGAAAAACCACATATCCTGTGAGAGGGGTGCCTGGATTCGCCTTAATCAACTCGTTCGCCAGCTCCACCAGTCTGGCCATTGCCGAGGCCTCACCGGTATTGTTCGGCCCTTGGGCCGCAGAAGAAAGGCTGTCGGCAATCTGCCGTAACCATGGGTCCCGGTCTTCAGCCTTCACCTTGCTGGCTATCTTGGTTAGCTGCTCGGCTCGGCCCAAATGCTGCTTGGGGGTCGGATTGCCCTGGGCCATTTGCCGGTCCAAGGTCCCTAACTCTTCAACCAATTTGCGCAGTTCCGGGTCCTTGTCAAAGTCTAGCTTCCCAAAAGGCCGGGTTCCCGCAGTGCTGGTCGGGTCCTCCTCGGTGAGGGCACCAACAGAAGGCCCCTCCACAACTCGCCAAGCCGATCCCACCTGAACCAACTCACCGGTCTGCAACCAATCAGTTTTGCCGCCCAATTCCAAAAGCACTGTTCCCCGACGATGACGAATCAGGTCATAGCGGCTGCCAATCTGGTCTGCAGGGAGGCACTGGGGAACTCCAAGCTCTAGATGCAACCACGCCAGATTCGTCGCCGGCAACTTGCCCGACACTTGGCTAAAACGCACACTAGCCCCTGTCACCTTTTCGCCCCATAAGGCTGCTTTCTCAGGAGTCAGCCCCATTTGTTTCAAATCATTCGCATTCAAAAGCAGCGCTGAAAACTTGGCCTGGTCCCGGGCGGCCAAGGACCGCACCAACTCCTGGGAAAGCTCCTCCGGACTTATCACTTGCCAAGTATCAATCGCCCCATCCCCATTGGCATCAATTCCCCAACGGCTTCCAGCCGCATTGAACCAACGGTATTGATCAGCAACCCCATCAAAGTTCGAATCAATCTCTCGATATATTTCAACGCCATCTTGATAAAAACTTCGCACATCAGTCTTATTGTCATCATTGGTGTCAAAAAATCGCCGCAATGGCTGCCCAGATCCATCTCTCAGTAGCCAGCCACTCCCTTTATCTTGCCCCTTGATCAATTCAACTTTGCACCCAACCTCCTCCCCAACTTTTGGGTTCGAGGCAGAAATACCTTCTTGTTTTGGTTTGAACTGTAGAATCTCAATAGGGGTTGGTGGAGCTGCCTGAAGGCAAGCACCACCTGCCAACACCGCTCCAATTGCCCAGGTGCGGATCAGGTTCGTCCGGGAGTTCCGGGCGATGCTAGTTTCAGACTGGCCAGCAGGAGCGGATAGACGAGGATTCATCGGGCCGATCCTTCGAGCGAATGGTATTTCAAGGTGCTCAAGTCAGGCATCCTCTGCCCGATTTTGGTACGCACCACACAGCAGTCATCGGCATTTATCCTTCTCCAAAATCACGGTTTTCCGTAATTGGGTTGATGGATGGTAACGACAATTCCGGCTTCAACTGTTTGTGGGGAAATGGCTTGCAGCTGCGTAGGGTTGACAGGTTTTATGGGTACACCTACGATCAAAGTCAAGGCAGCGCCAGGATGGCGAGGCTCAGGGCCAAGAATGCGCCTGGCCCCGGGTAATTGTGAGGATCAGGGAGGATCGATCGCCTTGTTTGCCTAGACCACCATGCCTCACGGCATAGGCTGTCTGGGCAAAGTAGGTCGTTGCGTCACCCTCATTCTCCCGACTTCCCGTGTTTCCGCTCCATAGGACAACCTGCCATGCAGGGTGACTATGGCCATCGGTTAGACGCTCAAGCCCCGCCAATGGGGTGAATGTTCAGGGGGAAGTTCCTGTGATCCAGGATGCCGTCCAGCGCGTCAAGGCCGCCAATGACATCGTCGATGTCATTGGGGGATATTTGACTCTGCGGCAAACTGGCAAGGTTCACAAAACTCTCTGCCCTTTCCACGATGACCGTCGTCCCTCCTTCGATGTCGATCCAGGTCGCCAGCGCTACCGCTGTTGGTCCTGCGGCGAATATGGCGATGTCATCAGTTTTGTTCAACGCATCGAAAGACTCGAATTCCCCGAAGCTATGGACCTCCTCGCCCGCAGGGCAGGAATCACATGGCGCGACGGCGACGACTCCATGCAGTCGGCCCAAAAAGCCAAAATGCTCGAGCTCTCCGACTGGGCCCAAAAACAATTCCAAGACTCTCTCTGGGAACGCCAAGCTGGCAAAGCCGCGCGCGATTACCTGGAGGACCGAGGCCTAGAGGAAGAAACCCTCACAAAATTCGGCGTCGGCTGGTCACCGCCCGGCGGGGATTGGATTCTTCGCAAAGCACAGCGCGATGGCCTCGACTTGAATGTCCTCGAAGTTCTCGGCATTTTGGGCCGAAACGATGATCGCCTTTTCGACCGCTTCCGCGAGCGCGTGATGTTCCCCATCCGCAATCCCCGCGGCCAAACTGTCGGTTTTGGTGGCCGGGTTCTCCCAGGCACACCTACCGCCGAGCGCGCCCCCAAATATTACAACTCCATCGACTCGGCACTGTTCACCAAAAGTGAACAACTCTTCGGCCTCGACCTCGCCCGCGAGGAAGGCAAAAAACGCGGCTTCCTCGCTGTTATGGAAGGCTACACCGATGTTTTGATGGCACACCAGCAAGGCATCTCTGCCGTGGTTGCCACCATGGGTACAGCACTCAATCAACGCCATCTCAACCAACTCCGCCGGCACACCTCGCAGGTCGTTCTCGTGTTCGACGCCGATGCCGGTGGCGATAGCGGTGTTGAACGCTCCCTGGGGCTATTCGCCCAGCATGAGATGGAACTGCGTGTAGCCCGACTGCCAGAGGGGCTCGACCCCTGCGACTGGCTCCTCAATGAGGGGCCTGCTCCCCTCAACAAGGCACTCGACGAAGCCAAAGATGCACTCACCGTGGCAATGGACAAATGGTTCCCGCCCGGAGTCGTGGAGAATGTTGGAAGTTCCCAGGCCGGGTTGGACCGGGTTCTGGGTCTGCTGGGTGATGGGGGCCCCTCGGGGTCAACCGCCAGCATCAAGCGCGAGCTGCTTGTCGGCAGACTCGCACGAAGGTTGGGTCTCAGGGAGGAGACTTTATGGCAACGCAAACAGGAACTGGCCAAAGCGCCCCGCGCGCTGGACCGCCGCGAACCCCGTCAGGTCGCCTCAAGTTCTGAGGCGAGCATCGATGAGTCCGCCATGCCTATGGTTGAGCGGGAATTCCTCGCTGCCCTCATCAGCCATCCCGAATGGGTGGCCGAGGCGGCCTCTTTGGTGGAACCCGCCTGCTTCAAACATCCAGTGGCAAAAGGTTTGTACGAGGCGATACTCGGTCTTCTGCGGTCGGGCCAATCCCCCAACGCAGAAGCCCTTCGCCCTACCCTCAGCCACCAGATTCAGGCTATGGTCCTTCGGTTGGGAGATATGGGCCAGAGCAACCCCGAACCCAGAATGTGGTTCAACGGGTTGATCGAGGGCATGACGCGGCTTGGCAGCCGCGTGAAAAGCGCAAATGTGCGCAAGGAATTGGGTCGCCTCGCGCACGCGGGCGACCATGAAGCAGCGCTCGAGGTGCTCAGGCGCCTCCAGGAATCCGCGCGTGGAGCCTTGAATCCATGAAAAAGACCATGACCGCCAAACAAGCCGCGCCAAAGGCCACTCCAACCTCCGATTCAAAGCGGGATGCCGCTCCCAAAAAGGGGAACCAAGAGATGGAAAAAATCCACGACGGCCTCCGCCAGCTCATCGAGCAAGGCAAGGAGAAGGGCTACCTCACTTACGGGCAGATCAACGAGGTCCTCCCGGAGGAGGACGCAAGCCCCGACAAACTCGACAAACTCCTCATCAACCTCGAGGAGCAAGGCATCGAGCTCATCGATGACAGCGAGGCCGAGGAGCGCGACGGCCGCCCAGCCGAAGAAGTCGCCGCCTCAGGCGATGAAGTCACCTTTTTCGACGACGATGACGGCCGCAGGGTCGATGATCCCGTTCGCATGTACCTCACTCAGATGGGCGAAATCCCACTCCTCAAGCGCGAGCAGGAAATTTCCCTCGCCAAAAAAATCGAGATCACCCGCCGCCGCTTTCGGGCCAAGGTGCTAGAAGTTGACGGCGTCATGCAACAGGTGGTCGACACCCTCCGCAAAGTACACCTCGGCGAACTCCCATTCGACCGCACCATCAAGGTTTCGCTCACCGAAAATCTTGAAAAAGACAAGATTCTCCAGCGAATGCCCCACAACCTCAAAACACTCGAACGCCTCTTAGACCAAAACCAGCGCGACTTCGGCCGCTACATGGAAGAGGATGACCCCAGTGCCAAGCTGGCGCTCCGCCGTGCGCTGCGCCTCAGACGATACAAATCGGTCTTGCTGGTTGAGGAACTCTCAATCCGCACCCAGCGCATTCAGCCCCTCCTGCGAAAACTCGAGCAAATCGCCCGCCGCATGATGGAACTCGAACGCATTATCGCCCGCATGCGTGAACGCGATGACGCCTCAGAACTCGAAGACCTACAAGGCTACGAGAAGGAACTGCGCGACTACCTCATGCATGTCCTCGAGGAACCCCATATCCTCCAGATGCGCGTCGAAAGCGCTAAGCGCCGCTACTTTGAATACGAGCAGGCAAAACGCGACCTCTCAGGTGGCAACCTCCGCCTTGTCGTCTCCATCGCCAAGAAATACCGCAACCGCGGCCTAAGCTTCCTCGACCTCATCCAGGAGGGCAACACAGGCCTGATGCGTGCGGTCGACAAATATGAGTATCGCCGCGGTTACAAGTTCAGCACTTACGCCACTTGGTGGATCCGCCAGGCAATCACCCGCGCCATCGCTGACCAGGCTCGTACCATCCGCATCCCGGTCCACATGATCGAGACGATGTCAAAACTCCGCAACATCTCCAAAAAGCTGCTGCAGGAAATTGGCCGCGAACCCACTGTCGAGGAAACCGCAAAGGCCGCAGGCCTCTCTGTCGAGGAAACCCGCAGGGTACTCAAGATCAGCCGCCAGCCAATCTCTCTCGACCGACCAGTCGGCGAGAGCGAAGACAGCTACTTCGGCGATTTCCTCGAAGACAACTCCATCGACTCCCCTGTCTCGGCCGCTAGCTCCGAGATGCTCAAGGACAAGATCGACCAAGTGCTCAAGACTCTGACCTACCGCGAGCGGGAGATCATCAAGCTCCGCTACGGCCTCGGTGATGGCTACAGCTACACCCTCGAGGAGGTCGGAAGAATCTTCAAGGTGACACGCGAACGCGTGCGCCAAATCGAGGCCAAGGCTGTCCGCAAACTGCAGCACCCAGTGCGCAGCCGACAGCTAGAGGGATTTGTCGAGGGCATGCTTCGCCGTTAAGGCGCGGTCTCCGTCTTTGGGGGCCGTGCCCAGGGGGCCGGCCGGCCCCTCCGCCACACAGGCGGGCAACAGCGTGGCCCCCTGGTTGACCCTCTACATGATCGATTCTGCAACTCCCGGCAATATTCTCGCTGCACTCCACGAACTGCGATGTCGCGAGTTCGACCTGTCTGAGGCGTTGGGCAAATTGCCCCGCCAGCAGGTGATACATCAGGGAAAGCTGAACAAGGCCACCAAAAACCGCGATGAAAACACCGCGCGCCTTAAACAGTTGCAACTCGACCACCGCGCTCGGGAAACCAGCATCAAGCAATTAGCCCAGCACATCGACAAGTTGGAAACTCAGCGCGCCTCACTCTCCACCCCCAAGGAATTCGAGGCCATCGACCATGAGGTCGACCACGAACGCAAGCAAATTGCCGGCCTCGAGGATGAAATCCTTCTCATCCTTGAAGAAATTGAGCAGCGTCAATCCAAGGTTCCAGAACTCGAAGCCGCCATTGCCAACACTAAAAAGGATTTGGCCGAGTTCGAAAAAAACTTCCCAAACATCAAAAAAGATCTAGATGGCGATCTTGCCAGCATCCGCAAGCAACTTGCCGCCAAAGAGCCTACCTTGGCCCGCGAGTTCCAGTCCACTTACCAACGCATTTTAACCACCCAGGGACACGAGGCTTTTTCCAAGGTGGTGGATAGGGTTTGCCTCGCCTGCCGAACCACCATCGACATGCAATCCGCCGGCAAGGTTCGCCGTGGAGAGTTCCTGCTATGCTCTGGCTGCGGCAG
>CAIWHS010000587.1 GCA_903912515.1 uncultured Planctomycetaceae bacterium | reverse complement strand
TCGTCGGCCGGCGCGGCTTTGGTATCGTCGGCCGGCGCGGCCTTAGTGTCGACGGCCGGCGCCGCCTTAGCGTCGGTGGTGGCGGCCATGGAAAGTGAGCTGCGGGTGGCAGTGGTGCCGGATTACCCTGGGGCGTTGAATGGGCTGCAGCTGGCCAGCCGTTCTGGTCGGGTGACGCGGGTGGGGGTGGCGGTGGACGCCTGCGAGCCGGTGATCAGGGAGGCGGTCGGGGCTGGGGTGGATTTGCTGCTGGTGCATCATGGGATGTTCTGGTCAGGCTTACAGCGGATTGAGGGCGCCTTGTTCCGGAAGCTGGCGCTGGCCATGGAGGCGGGCTTGGCTATTTACAGCAGCCATATCCCTTTGGATGTGCATCCGGTGCTGGGCAATAATGCCCGGTTAGCGGCGGCGTTGGGCCTGGAAAAGACCGAACCGTTTTTTCCATGGAAGGGGATCCAGCTCGGGCTGAAGGCGTCGGTTCATCTCGACCGTGCCGCGCTGGTGGAGAACGTCCGTCGGGCTGTGGGTGGAGGAGCGGTGCATCTTTGTGCGGGCGGTCCGTCCCGGGTTCGTCATCTGGGCCTGATTACGGGTGGAGCTGGAGCCGAGATTGCCGCGGCTGCGGCTTTGGGGATCGACACTTTTTTGACCGGCGAGGGGCCTCACTGGAGCTACACGCTGGCTGAAGAGCTTGGGGTGAACGTGATTTATGCCGGGCATTATGCGACCGAGACCTTCGGGGTGCGTGCGTTGGGAGAGTGGCTGGAGCGCGAGTTCCAGCTGCCGCCGGCCGTTTTTATCGACCATCCATCGGGATTATGATCGGAACGTGAAGAGTGGATGAGCAACCTTCTTGCCAAGCTTCCTTCGCGGGGCATGCTTCACTGATGACGTCACGACTAATCGCGCTTGTGGGACTGCTGCTGCTGGTGGCTGGATCGGCGCTCGGCGGGGGAAAGCAGCCGGTGTATCTGATTAGCCTCCACGAGGAGGGGGATCAGATGGAAGGACCGCGCAAGATTCAGGAGTTCGAGGTGCGAGGTGAGATGCGATATTTTCGCAAAATGCCGGTGCTTACCCAGCGGAATTTCAAGGCCTATTGGGCGTTTCCCGCGGAGGACGGACGCACGTGGGGAGCGGTTTTCTGGCTCGACACCAGCGGCCAGCACGCGCTGCAGCGGTTGGGGGTGGCCAACCGCGGTCAGTACCTTGCGGCCGCCGTCAACCGGCAGCCAGCGGACATTCTGATGATCGATCGGGTCCCGGAAGACGGCAGGATCGTGGTTTGGAAAAACCTCAGCCCCGAATTATTCGCCGTTATTGACAAAGAAAAAAAGATTCGTCGCATTGGTGATCCTGCTACACCGACCGCTCTGGCTCGTCGCGGGGCTGCGGTGTCGGCCTCAGAGGGGCGCGCCTTCCTTCCAGACGGCAGCCCATTGCCGGATGGAGCCGTGGTTGGACGCATTGATCCCGCCACCTTGAACGATGCGGCGCTGGTCGGTCCAGCGTCTGGCTCGCGGCGTGCGGTGCCGAAGGCGCGAGCTGGCGATGAGCCGTTTGGGCCAGATGATACGCTGGAACGCCCAGATTTGCGCCCGGTTCCGGAACCTGCGCCGTCGCGGAACTAGGTTTGGGTGCGGCCTTTGATTCACCAGCCTGTCATTCACCGAGTGCCTCCGTCAGCAGGACCGTTTTTATTTCTCCCCCGGTCGTCCGGGAGGGGTTCGTTGGGGCAGGGCGTGGGCTTGGCGCGCGTGCGGGGTGCTGTGCTGGCTGGTCTGCTGGGGCTGGTGTCTGTGGGGTGGGCGGGCGTTTTGCCGGCGGTGGCAGCGCCTTCCGGATCATCGACGCCGCTGGTGGAGACGCCGCCGGAGGCGGGTGCTGCGGCAGCGGTGGGAGCGGGAGTGATTGAGGAGGACGACGGGGCGGTTGTGGACGCGGGTGTGGTGAAGGAAAGCGTGGTTGATGGGTCGCGAGTACAACCTGCTCCTTTTCCGCTGGCTACGGCCAAGCCGGCTCGGCTTGGATTGCGGCTGCCGACGG
>CAIWHS010000586.1 GCA_903912515.1 uncultured Planctomycetaceae bacterium | reverse complement strand
GCGTACCGCTGCACCTTTTGCGCCTTTCGCGCGGATTTGAAAGATGCGAAGGCCTATCGCATGAGCGATGCCGACATCATCGGGCGGGCCCGTGAAGCGAAACAGCGTGGGTGCACCGAGATGCACATCGTTGGCGGGCTGCACAACAAGATGCCCTGCGAATGGTATAAAGATATTTTAACGCTCGTTAAAAGCGAATATCCGCAGATTCACCTGAAGGCTTACACGGCAGTGGAGTGGGACTGGTTTGAGCGCATCACGGGCAAGCCAGTGGAGGAGTTGCTGGCCGAGTTCAGGGAAGCGGGCCTTGGTAGCCTGCCCGGTGGTGGGGCGGAGATTTTCGACCCGGTAGTGCGTGGCAAGATCTGCGAGCACAAAGCCGATGCCTCCACCTGGCTGCGTGTTCATGAAGAGGCCCACAAGCTAGGCCTGCGCAGTAACGCAACCATGCTCTACGGGCATTATGAGGAGGCGGAGCACCGCATCGACCATCTTTTGGCGCTGCGCGCATTGCAGGACCGCACAGGGGGCTTCCAAACTTTTATCCCGCTGGCCTTTCATCCCGACAACACCCGGATGTCGCACATGCCCAAGCCATCAGGCCTGATGGACCTGCGGGTGATGGCGATCAGCCGACTGATGCTGGACAATTTCCAGCATATCAAGGCCTATTGGATCATGTTGGGAATCAAGACTGCGCAAGTGGCCCTTTCTTATGGGGCCGACGATATTGATGGCACTGTGGTGCACGAGAAGATCTACCACGAGGCGGGATCTGATACGCCGCAGGAATTGCAGATAAAGGAGATTCGCCATTTGATTATCGAGGCGGGGCGTGAGCCGCGTGAGCGCGACACGCTGTACCAAGAGGTTAGCCGTGGCGAGCAGTTTTGCGATTGGCGGGTGGGTTGAAACAAAAAACCCATCCCTACAGCGGGATGGGCGTTCACATTGAAGGAAGGTGAATCACTTCTGCTGAGCGACAATTTGGTCGGGAGCAGGCTCTGCGGCCTTGAGGGTGCCGGCACCCAGGAGCAGTAGGCCCCCGGTTACCATAATCCAAATCAACTGACCCCGTTCCATGGGTATTTTCCAACTTTTGCAATGAATGGGCTGGGAGCCAACAATCCTTGTCGGCTTGACATTTCATCGGCTGTATTTTGTTTCTATTGCAGTCGAAGCATTTTCATAAAAGCCGGGCTGGTAGAATATTGCCCGCCCCAAGCATAAAACCTTTGTCAAATTACCCAAATTATTCGCTTCTAGCCAAGTGGTTCAGCGCAAGCAGGTTGGCCCCTCCTTCAAGAAACTGTGGCTCGACGATTCATATCGAGGCCATTTTTGGCACTAAGCCTTTCATTTTGCCGTGCGGCTTCTTGGGAACATATGGCCAAAAATGTGAAAGCAGGCGCAAAAAGCGCCTACTTTCGGTTTGAACCAAGTGGGATTTGGCGGTTTATTGGTTGCTATCGATTCGCAGGAGGTCGACCGCATCCAGGCTGGGCAGGGTGATGACGGCTTCGCCATCTTTGTATTCGCAAGGCAGCAAGCCGTGCCAGGCACTGGATACTTTGGCAGGGGCTTTGGGTAAGCGAAGGCGCACTGTGACCGGAACAGTTTCGGGTTTGCCATGGTGGACCAAAGGCAGCACATAACCTTTTTCAGACTCGATAAGGCGTGTATCGACCAGGTGCTTGCCAGCCTCCAGCTCCACCCGAACGACTGGCTGAATGTCGGCAGCGTTGAAGGCTTCTTCGAGCAGTTGACGGGTTCCGGGATCGAGTCGAATGGGGGACTTTCGGGATTGCTCGCCCAAGTCAGGTGCTTCACCGGGTTGTGATGCGGTCCACAAGGCAGCCAGACCGGGCAGGGCGGAGACGCTAATCACTTTGCCTTTTCCCAGGGTGCGGAAGCAAACAGCGGGGGAGTTGTCTGATTGAAAACGGGCCACCACCTGGGTTCCCTCAGCGGGCTCCACTCTCTCGTGCACTGCCAGCGCGGGCAACAACCACGAGGGACCGGCAACCGCATCCACGGTGGTCAGGCCGGGCAATTCCCATTGGCTGCGAACCAGGCTGTCTTTCTCGGCGCTGACACGCTTGGCCAAACCGAGAAGGTTATCAAAGGCCTTATGTGGCTTGCGCTGGGCGTCGAAACGGCCGGCGGAAGCTGTGGCTAGCAGGGTGCCGCCCTGTCGCACCCATGTATCGAGCCTGTTGGCTAGATCTTCTGTCAAACAGTCGCCCACCACCACCAGCAATTTGCGGCCCGCCAAACCTTCGGTGGTGCAGTCGCTTTCCAAAACCACATCAGGGGCCGTACCCAAGGCGGTGAGGGCGGCATGAATTCCCTGGCGCTCGAGCTGGAAGGTGGTGCGCAGATTAGCTGCCACCGCAGCCTTCCAATCAGGGCTGCCGCGTTCGCCCGAAATACTAGCCACATCCCACCGGAGGGTGGTCTCGCTCAGTAGTAAGGCTACCGGAGATTGGACAGGGCTTGATTCAGCCAGCAAATCCTCCGCAAAACCGATGGCATGGGTGAGATCGCGCACCGCTTTGAACATGGCGTGATCGCGGTGGTCGATATGTTGCGAGGCGTTGGTCTCTTCCATGCCCACGCCACTAATATCAATTGCACGAGCGCCATGGGCCAGATGGGTGAAGGCCTCGCGCAAAAAATCTCCTGACCGGGCACCAGGTGAAGTGGCTGGAACCAGGGCGCGCAGAAGGCCCCTTTCGTTAGCGGCCATCGCCGC
>CAIWHS010000585.1 GCA_903912515.1 uncultured Planctomycetaceae bacterium | reverse complement strand
TGAAAGTGTGCCAATTTGCGCGTGCCATTGCAGGTATTTTTGTTGAACTGTCAGAGAAGCGTGGGCAGGGCTTGTTGAAGGAAGGCAGACTATTGTGGGCAGTGGCACAGATTGAGGCAAGTTTTTCAGAACCAGTTTTTTAAAGATCTTTTCGGCTGTGGCGCCGTTGAAACAAATGCTGGTGATTTGTGGATGATTTTGGAAAAACAGAGTGAAATCGTTAGGCCGCATTGAAGCTTTGATAATTGAACTGTCGAGGCTGCCGGACCTTTCGCAGGTATGCAGGACATCCCACAGTGCGACTCCAGACTGGAGCAGGTGGTTACAACGGATATCGTAAGGTGCAGCAGGGTTGAACCCCATGATTTTGCCAACAACAGGCCAAAAGGCATTGCGGGGATGAGCGTAATATTGGGATTTGGCCAGCGATGCACCACCTGGAATAGAACCGAGAATCAGCAGGAGGGAATTTGTGGCAGAAACTGGGGGAAAACTAAAAATGGAAGACATTTAGGCAATCCATTACTTGCAGGGCTAGCCCATTTCCATGGGTGCCAAGAACGGTTAGAGTGTCGATTCAGCCATTCAATGATTGTACCCGCTGGAGTTTCATCATGAATTTGCCAGTCTTTGTTAGTGGATGGTTACTGGCTTTGGGCCAGAATGGCAACAGTCGGCCCAATATCGTTTTCATTATGACCGATGACCATGCGGCGCATGCCATTTCTGCCTATGGTAGCAAGATCAACACGACCCCCCACATTGACCAATTGGCCAAAGAAGGCATGCGGCTCGACCGGTGCTTTGTGACAAACTCGATTTGCACACCTAGTCGAGCGGCCATTTTAACTGGGAAATATAGCCACAAAAACGGTGTACCCGTATTTAACCGTTTTGACGGATCGCAACAAACCGTGGCAAAGCTGCTTCAGTCGGCCGGATACCACACGGGGATGTTTGGCAAATGGCATTTAGGCAGCGACCCAACTGGGTTTGATCAGTGGAAGATCCTGCCTGGTCAGGGTAATTATCATGACCCGGTCTTTTACACGGCTACCAAGAAGAAAAAAGAAAGCGGTTACTGCACTGATTTGATCACCGATTTTTCGATTGATTTTTTGGAGAAACGGCCAACGGACAAGCCTTTTTTCTTGATGTGCCACCACAAGGCACCCCACCGCGACTGGCAGCCAAGAGCAGACAAGAAGGCCAAGTGGGCCAACAAGACAGTGCCCCTGCCTGAAACATTTGACGATGATTACAGCAGCAGATCGGACGCTGCACGCGAGGCAACCATGCGGGTGGCTGACCACCTCACAGCCAACGATGTGAAGCTGAAACCGCCGGAAGGCTTGATGGGACGTGACTTGAAAATCTGGAAATACCAGCGCTACATGCAGGATTATCTTGCTTGTGTAGAAAGCGTGGATGACAACATTGGGCGTTTGATGGAACATTTGGACAAAAAGGGACTGAAAGAAAACACCTTGGTGATTTACACCTCTGACCAAGGCTTTTTTTTGGGTGACCATGGCTGGTACGACAAACGATTCATGTATGAGGAATCTTTACGGATGCCTTTCATTGCGCGATGGCCCGGCAAGGTGAAGGCGGGTGCGTCCAGTGGCGACATGGTGCTGAATGTGGATTTTGCGCCAACCTTTTTGGCGGCTGCCGGGTTGCCTGTGCCTGAAGATATGCAGGGCAAAAACTCCCTTGGGGTATTGGGTGGCAAGGCGCCCCAGGATTGGCGAACGGAAATGTATTATCGGTATTACCACTATCCGCATGACCATCGGGTACAACCGCACCTTGGCATTCGCACCTTGACCCACAAGTTGATCCACTTCAACAAGATTGACCAGTGGGAACTGTATGACCTGACGACGGATCCCGGGGAAATGAAGAACCTGATCCATGAGCCCAACCAAGAGGCGAAATTTAAGGAGCTGAAAGGAAGGATGCTGAAGCTAAAAAAGGATTTGGGGGACGAGGACCAGTTTGCGGACAAACCGCCCGCCGCTGGAGTGGATGGGATGCCCAAGAACCGCTGAGAGTTGCCGCCGTTGATTTCACCCTAACGGCAGATGGGCTTTTATAAACAACCGGGAGGGAGAAGGGATGGTTTAACCAAACCACCCTTCTCCTTCTTGTTTGGGTTTGAGCCTTTTTGTTTTTGGTTTGAAGCTGTCAGGGCCCGTTTTTGAAGTGGTATTCGGCGGTTTGCTTAACAATGAGGGACTTTGATATGGGGTCGTAGGTAACCCTCCCCTGCCCAACCGGTTCCCACGAATCGAGATCGCCTGTGCCCTTGACCATGTCGATCAAGCTTTGGATATTTTGGTTTATTTGCAACTGATTCAACCAAGGTGCGTTCCATGCTTGCTGCTGCATAGCGGCCAGCCCGGGCAATCCATAGTAAAAGGCTGCGGCGTTGTATTGGGCCGGGAGAGGCTGGAACTGGTAATTGTTGACAGCATAGACGAGATCGCCCACATAATGGACGCGGGTGACCATTGTGTTTTTCGCCACCTCCAGCGAGGTTATTTTGAGACCATCGTCTGAGACAATGTAAGCGGCTCCCAATTCGGACAAGACTTTGCGCAGCACGGTACGCGCTGCCAAACCGCGCGATTTGACCGGAACCTCGGTTTGCATGCCGACCCCGATGGTTTCGAGGGCCTGCTTATCGATTTGGACATCGATTCCTGTCTGTTTTTCAACCCAGTCGAAAAAGCCTTGCAGGTCGATGGCATCCATATTTGCAGTGAGCGGTTTGTTGAGGCCGGCGATGATCTTTTTTTGGGTGTTGGTGAAACGACCATCGGATAGGCGACGAGCATTTTTTTCAGCGTAGTCGGGAGGCAGAGTCGAATCGCGGTCTGGGGCGGCGGCGTTTGCCTCGATGCGGCGCAGTTCTTGATCGCGGCCGGCAGCCGCACTAGCGCGAAAATCGGCGTTGCGAGCCAGCCCTTCGCGATTTTTGCCCATCATATTCTGGGCAATCTCGGCGGGTGAACCAGCGGGAGCGCCCCGGTTGGACTGGGTTGGGAATTTTGAAACCGAAGGGGGTAGCCGTCTGGGTTGGCCCAAAAAGTCGGGCTGCCCTGAGGGATTGGCTGGCAGTCGACCGATTGCGGAATTGAGGAGTTTCAGGTGGGAAAGTCGGCGATCCTCGGGCAGTGCCAATTCACTTTCAACTTCGCGTTTGGCGTTTTCGAGGGCGGGTTTTGCGGAATCTGGGTCGCGTCTTGCCAGCTGTACAGCATTTAGAACAATTCTGTCGACCCGGTCGATGGCCACCAAGCGGCGTGCATTGGCATCTTGGAGAGGATTAGCGGTTGGCGATTGCGATAATAACAATGCCAGAATGGGGCCAGCAAAGGCTACACAGCTCATGGCAAAAACCCCCATTGAAAGGCAAAGAGTGCTTCCCCAGCAGTTTGAAAGCAGAGAAATGTATCCGTAAAGGGAAGCTGATGCCATTATGGGCAAACAGTAGGGAGATTGG
>CAIWHS010000584.1 GCA_903912515.1 uncultured Planctomycetaceae bacterium | reverse complement strand
GGAATTGTGCCCTAGCAGGTTGAGAACTTCTTCCCTCACATCCTCAAGCTTCAACCCAAGGTTCATTAGAACTTGAGCGGCAACACCTTCTTGCTCGCGCAGAAGGCCCAATAGCAAATGCTCCGTGCCCACATAATTGTGGTTCAGGTTGCGAGCTTCCTCAATTGAGTAGTCGATAACCTTTTTCGCGCGGGGGGTTTGCGGCAGTTTGCCAATCGTGACCATTTCAGGTCCGGCTTGCACAAGCTTTTCAACTTCGGTTCGAACCTTCCGAAGGTCGATATCCAGATTTTTCAGGACATTGGCGGCTACACCCGAACCTTCTTTCACCAGCCCGAGCAAAATATGCTCTGTGCCAATGTATTCGTGGTTGAATCGCTGGGCCTCCTGATTGGCCAGCTGCATGACTTTCCGCGCCCTATCGGTGAATCGCTCAAACATCCACCATTCTCCCAGTCCAAAGGCCAGTTTTGCTGGCCTCTTTTTAAAATTACACAGGCCCGCATGCGCGTGACCCGTCTGCACCTTCCCTGGCAAAGATCCCGCACCCAGTCACCCAAGTACGTTCACCAATCAATCTATCGTAGACTTGCGACTTGGAACGATCAAGCCGTCGAGTCAGAGTCGATACCCGTCGCCTCGGGACCTTTCCCTTCCAACCGGGCCTGAAGGTAACGCGCCCGCGCCGCATTTCGTTGTTCGCTGTCCAGTGCCCTCCCTGCCAGTTTTTGCAGGTGGGCCGGTTGGGTGTGAATGAACAATTGGTTCAAAACCGGCAATGTGAGTTCATCCACAAGTCCCATAGTTACCCCCAAACGAACCAACGAAAGCAGCTCCATGGCCTCCTCAGAGGTCATCATCGTCGCTGTCCGTAAAGTTTCCAGGGCCCTCCGGATGCGTTCGTTGAGGGCCACCTTATCGCTTCGAGACCAGGCCTCCCTAGCATCCTTCTCGTAACGAATGACAGCCGGAATAACCCCCTGGATGTCTTTCAGGATGGATTCCTCATTTTTTCCCAGGGTAACCTGATTTGAAATTTGATAAAAATGCCCCGAAGCCCGGCTTCCTTCCCCGTAAAGTCCCCTGACTTCCAAATGGATTTTTTGGAGTGCCCGGAAGACTTGTTCGCTTTGTCTGGTGTATTCCAAGGCCGGTAAATGAAGCATGATGCTAGCTCTCATGCCCGTACCCACATTTGTTGGGCACGCTGTCAAATAGCCGAATTCCTCATGAAATGCGTAGGCAATACGCCGCTCTAAGCGGTTGTCGAGGTCGTCCATGCACTCCCAGGCCGATTCCAAAGCCAAACCCGATCGCATCACCTGCATCCGCAGGTGATCTTCCTCGTTGACCATCACGCTCACAGATTCATCCGGCGCAAAGGCCACTCCCCGAGCGCCTTCACCTCCCGCTAGTTCCCGGCTGATTAATTGCCGCTCCACCAAAAATTGCCTATCCAATGGGCCCAATCCAGCCAAAGGCAAATATTCCAAAGGCGTTTTTAGCTCAATTTGCCCCAAACGGTCCCGAAGAATCTGCTCTATTTCTGCTTTTTGATGGGAGCTTGCGCGACTGCTAAAAGGAAAAGTGGCAAGGTTCCTGGCCAAGCGAATACGCGTGGATACCACAATGTCGCTATCTGGACCGGCCCCTGAGAGCCAACCCCCACTGCCAGCAGCCAAAAAATCAAGGTTCATCCGTTGTTTCCCTGCAAGGTTTCCATGGTTTGTTTAATGCTGTCACGGAGATTAGCCGCCAATGCGAAGTCTTCTGCGTGGATCGATTCCTGAAGTTCCCTGCGCTTGGTTATCAGGTCCCGGTTTTGCTGCGGATCGATCGATATTACCGTCGGTCGCTTGCCGATGTGTTTTTTTGCTCCCTGCAACCTGCGGATGATGTCCTCAAGCCCTTGGCGTAACGAATCATAATCGTGTGGGCACCCCAATCGACCATGATTACGAAATTCCATGAATTGGATGCGACAGGCAGGGCATGAAAGTGTGGCAAGAGGCATCGGCCCCATCAATGCGTGCAAAACATTGTGAATCTGCAGAACTTGCTTTTTCAGCAAATCTTGCTTGTCTGCACATTTCTGGCAAAGGTGGACACGCTGCTTCTCTTTGCCAACGATCCGCGTCAGGTGGACCGTTGACGGCTCGCCGCAATTGTCGCAAGGCGATCCCATGGTGCTCCCGTTCAGGCCATTTCAATCTTGCGGATGGCATCACGCAAACGTGCTGCATCCTCGTATTTTTCAGTGGAGATGGCTTTGGCCAAATCCTTGCGTAACTTCGCAAGTTCGGCTTGAAGCCTCTGGTTTTCTTCCAGGCGCGACGGCACCTTGCCTACATGGCAACGCTCGCCATGGATGCTTTCTAAAAGGGGCACCAACTCGTCCCTGAACTCAATGTAATCTTGCGGACATCCCAATCGACTGGTGTTCCTGTAATCAACAAAACGCAGCCCGCACGAAGGACACTGTTTTGCCACCAAGGGCCCCTCTTCAGCCGCACCTTGATTTTCCTCAACCACCTTGGGCTCCCCAGTTCCGGTTTTGGCCGCAATGGGCAGCTTGAGGTAGCTGTCTGCGCAGGATGGACACAGGTGGATTTGCTCAATTGAATCATCACCGAGAATCTCGGTGATGTGATGGGTTGCCTGCCGGGTGCAGCGCTGGCATTTCATGCAACTGTTTCCTGAACCATATCGTTCGCCCAATTCTTGTTGGTTGAGACCATTAACTACTGGGTTAAACCTCAGGCAGTCTACCTGACCTTATTCATTCTTACAGAACGCAGGAAGAGATAGTTTGGAATAAAGTGCTAGCACTAATACTTTTGTATTTAGATGCTTTTGTTTTTCCCTGTGCCTCGATCCTGCAACCTCAGTCGGCCTTGAGGCCATTGCTCATTTCATTTTAGGATCAGACTCCTAATGGAACCAGCGGTGAGATTGGAACAGATTGCAATAGCCCAAACCCAAGCCGGGTGGGCCCGTTTAGCCCATCGTATGGCAATGTTGCTGCTATTGCTCTGCCCAGCTTGGTGGAGTGCCCATGCTCTAGATGATTTTTTAACCTTTGCCAATGGCCTGAAGGCTACCAACCCAAATATTGAAGCAACCGATGATAATTCCAGTCCTTGGCAACTGTCTGGTGTCCTTCCTGGCCGCCATATGTTGCACATTTATCACGCATGGATTGGGGCAAATACATTCGCCGCCAGCGGGAAAACTTCTGCTTACGATCCGCAATTCCATGCTGGTTATTTAAAAACTCCGCTGTTTGATTCTGCAGCTAGACCGCTCGAAACCTTGCTTTCGGTTGTAAACCTGGGGGGATTCACTTCTTTGGCCCACTCAGCCGAGGGCCAAGGCGTACTGGTTGGATTGGTGGTGCTGCTCACCCCGTTTCTTATAAGCCAATCTGCTCGTTGGGCCGGAATGGCAAGGGCTGCATCCATCACAGCCGGCATTTTAGCATTGGGGGTAATGTCGCTTACCGCATGGCGCGAATCCTTGCGTCTGGGCGCGATCGATCGATTGGCTGGGGCCCCTTTGGTACTTGCGCACTTAGGGCTACTGCTGCATTACCACCGACATCCTTCACCATTAGCCCTGTTTGGCCTGACCTTAACCACGACTATGTGTTGGTTGTTTGATCCATTGCTGACTTTAGTCAGTTTGCCTGTACAACTTTGGATTTATTTGCGAACAGGCATGAAGCATGGTGGCGGGTGGCACACGGGCCTGTTACTGGCTTGCTCCATTGGGCTTTTGCTAAACATTTCCTATTTGATTTCTTGGCATAAATACTGGTGGATTCGGGTTTCTCCCCGCTGGGAAAATGCTTTTTTTCCCAAAGGCATTGTTCAATCGCTTTTGAATGATCCAAACTGGGGCGAGCCTTGGGAGACCATGCTTGGTTTTTGGTTGCTTGCCTTGGGGCTGATGGGGGGCCTGACAGCCCGGACTAGTGGACGCCGATTGCAATCTGCCGTTTTTAGTCTGGCTTTGGGTGGAGTTCTGGCACTTTACGCCCTTGGTCAGGCATTTCTTGAACTTGGCAGATGGGAAACAGGTTCTTTGCTACCTGCCATTCTTCTTGCCTCCTGTGTACCTGCGGGCGGATTCCTGGCGGGCTTGCCGCTCCGTGGTAGGAAAAAAAGGCCAGAATTCTTCGTCGATGAAGCCGTTGCCTGCCCACGAGCACCAAGAAGCTGGTGGACCAGGGTTTCCGCCCTTCTTGCCCTGATAGTGTTGGGGGGCATGGCGGCCTGGCAACCGGCATTAGCCCCTGGCCTTTTGGCCCGTTTGTTGGCCATACCATCCATGCGAACCCCCCTTTCCACTGGGGAATGTTCTTGTATTGCCTTTTTTGCCAGTATCAAACCTTCCAAGGGTAGGGTTCTGTGGGAAATGGTCCCCTCTGATGATGAGCGTAACTGGGCCTTGATCCTTCCTGAATGGACAGGGCATTCCATGGTGGGTGGGCTGGATCGCGTTCCGCGTATTGAACATATGCAATCCGGATTATTTGATGGCATTTTAGCCGGCCGGCCTCTCAGGGAGTGGACACCGGAATCCTTTCTGGCTTATTGCCGCACCTATCAAATTGCATGGGTGGCTGTGCGAAGCGAGGCTGCAGTGGCCTGGATTGCCGGAATCAATGGTTTAAGCATGGTTTTTGAGGGTAATCCCCAGAAGAATGTACCAAAGGTCTACGCCCTGCCTGGGAATGGGGAAAATGTGGCATTGGTTGGAACGGCTCGATTGGTTTCGGCCGATTCAGGCCAATTGATTTTTGCGGATGTGGTGCCTTCTCGCGGGCAGGTGGTCCTCAGCTTTCATTATCAAACTGGTTTAGTCGCTTCACCAGCAAGGGTTGAGGTTGAGCGGGAATTGGATTACCGCGATCCGATACCTTTGATCCGATTGCGAATGGACGAACCAGCAACCCGGCTTCAATTGCGTTGGTTGCCACCCTGATTGATTTTGCCCTGATTTGGGGAATTAACTGATGCTGACGCGCAGGCACTGGATGTTGGCAGCCGCCATGGCCCCATTGGCGACAATGCGGTCGTTTTCAGCGGATTGGCCATGGTTTTTCGGGCCAACGCGCGATGGTGCCATCCCGGGTGAAATCAAACCGTGGAAAGACGGCGGACCCCGGGAAATCTGGAGCCTTAATCTGGGAGAAGGGTTTAGCGGCCCTGTGGTTGGAGCGCGAGTTGTCTACTTGTTCCACCGTGAGAACGGCAATCACCTAATTGATGCGGTTGAGGCCCTCAGCGGAAAACGACTTTGGCGTACTATTTTAAGTACCTCCTATGAAGACCCCCTCGGCCGCGGAAACGGCCCGCGATCCACGCCGGCATTGTCTGAGGGCAGGCTTTTTATTGTGACTCCGGAGGCTGGCCTGTTTTCCTTCGATTGCCAAACCGGAAAAGAAATTTGGAAGGTTGATTTGGCTGCTAAATACGCAATTCAGCAAGGTTTTTTTGGCTATGGCGTGTCCCCGCTTGTCCATGGGCAAACGCTTCTTTTGAATGTCGGGGGGGAAGGGGCGGGAATCGTTTGTTTTTCAACCAAGGATGGCTCCGAACGGTGGAAGGTGACCTCCCAGCAGGCGAGCTACGCATCAGGGGTGCTGATGCGCTTAGGCGACCGGGATCTAGCGACTTTCCTCACCCGGGAAGGATTGTTATCAGTTGAACCTGAATCAGGTCAGGTCATACATCAAATGCGTTGGCGTTCCAGACAAAATGCTTCTGTGAATGCAGCCTCTCCGGTTGCAATTCCCGGAGGAGTTTTTTTGACATCCTGTTACAACACAGGAGGCATAGCCCTTCGCGAAAAAGCCGGTCGTTTGGAAAAGGTTTGGAGCGGGGACGAAT
>CAIWHS010000583.1 GCA_903912515.1 uncultured Planctomycetaceae bacterium | reverse complement strand
CTCACATGTAATGCACTGCGCCTTTGTCATTAGTGCACGCAAGGCCGTTTGTGAACTAGGTGAGCGCACCCGAAAATGCTCGAACAGGTACTCATTGACGGGAGCGGCAACCATCGCACCGCCACCAAATCCCATGATGGCCAATCCCGTCGCAAGCCCACGACGGTCTGGGAACCATTTGATGAGGGTCGAAACAGGCGTTATATATCCAATTCCCAAACCACAGCCGCCAATAACCCCATACCCCACGCAAACCAGCCAAAGCTGGTGAAGCCAAAGCCCCAAGGCCCCGACAAAAAAACCACCAGACCATAAAAATGCCGAAGCTATGCCACTCACCCGGGGACCAACCCGCTCCACCCATCGACCAAAAACTGCCGCACTAATCCCCAGGAAAACGATAGCCAGTGTGAATGGCCAGAAGGATTGCTCCATTTTCCAGTCGTCGGAAGCCGACTGCGAAACACCCAGCAATTTGGTCATAGGTAATCGAAAAACACTGAAAGCATAGACTTGGCCAATGCATAGGTGAATCGCAAGCGCGGCTGGGGGCACCAACCAGCGGTTATAACCGGGCGGTGCTTCGATTGATTTTTTGGAAAAATATCTTGTCATACTGTCCACAAAAATCCTAATCGAGAAAATAAGAGTTGCGCGCTTTTAAAAATCGAGGCCAAAGCGCATCATTACCCCCTGATAGTACAAATCGGCCGTGGACGAGGCGATTGTTCCAACATTCCACCACTGCTCAAACACATAGCCCACGCTGAACGACATGCGTTCCACAGCCGGCGGGCGGTAGGTTATGCCGATATCAGCCCTAATAATTGGCACTGTCGCCGTCATGCTGACATCGTACCCACCAGACTGCCACGCCCCATTCACATAGTTTGAGGCCGCAAAGCTTTGCGAGACATTGCCCACAAGCACCGCAAAGTCGACTGAACCGACCGCATACAAACCCGGAATGGCCGCAATCTGCCTGGATGCGTCCAACCGTCCATGCGGTCCGCCGCCGGGAAAATTGCTACTAGCCTTGCGGTAGATGTAATCGCCCTGCGAAATCGATTGGATGAAGACACCACCGTACCTGGCTCCCAAAGTGTAGCCCAGATACCACCGTGGTAATTCAGACATATTGGGGCTGATGTAATCTAGATCCACCACATTGAGGCTTAATTCACTGGTGGTGTTAGTTGGAAGATTGTTCACCAAAAAAGGGGCTTGTCCACTGGATGATACCATGCGCCAAAGTATGGCATAGTCACCGAGGTTCCCCGGAGAATGGTAACCCAATTGCAAGGTGGGCATGGCGGTCCAATCAAGGGGTGCCTGCGGGACAATTACCGGAACCTGCACCCCCGTGGGGTAGCTCACAGTACCTTGAAGGTGTTGCCCCACCGCTGGATCGACAATCGCCACATCGACGCCAAACCACATGCGACCGTCAGGCCCCAGCCTTTGCCAAGCAGGTTCCACCTTGGGTTTGATCCAAGGTGGAACAGCAGGGTCAGGGCCCGATGGTGCGGCAAATAACAGGGGCGGAGAATAACCTGGCGGAGGCTTGCCACCTGGAATGGCTGGATCAAGCGGCCCTGGAACCAAAGGTGATAAGGGAGATGGTGCAGGCGAAACCGGAGCCGGAGCCAGCCCTGGCGTTTCGCCCAATTGACCAACAGGGGGCGGCTGAGAGCTGCCACCAGGACCAATCAACGGAGGCCCCAAGGGCGATACCTGATTGGGCACAACCTGTAACAAAAGGATCAAAGCGTAATCCAATATCGCCATGCCTTTAAGGCCCCAAGCCTACCCGGACAATATGAGGGGCAAACACCCCGGCCGGGAGGGCTGCAATACCCGCAAGGCACCAGCCAAGGCAAGGGTATCGGAAAAAAAACGCAAGCATTTGAAATCAATAGACTTATGCCCTAACGAGTCAACATGGAAGGCTCCCGAACATTTTGTTCGGCAACCTTTCTGGTTATTTTTCCTGCGCGCAACAACTGCCTTATCGACTCATCAAAACTGACCATTCCCTCTTCCTTGCCTGTGAGCAGATAGTTGTCCAGAGATTCCAGCTTGCCTTGGCGGATG
>CAIWHS010000582.1 GCA_903912515.1 uncultured Planctomycetaceae bacterium | reverse complement strand
CGTGGCGGTTTTGCGGTGGGCCCTTTGTTAAGCTTGGGCCGCAGGACGACGGAAGAGACCGATACCCGCGAGGTTGCCAAAGCCCTTTTGGAGCTGCCCGCCTCGAGTTTGCCTGGCCTGATTGGCGCTTTGGATGTGCCGGACAGGGACTGGCAACGACGGATCGTTAATGTGCTACTGGTGCGATCGCAAATTGGGGAGGATGTCAAATCAGCCTTGCCAGCGATGCAATTGGTGTTGGCAGACCCCGAACTGCCGGAAGACACGCGCATTTTAGCGCGGCAATTAGTTGCGCAACTGCTTGGAGTTGAGCAGGGGCGTTTGCCTGGCGTGGCAGATATGCTGAGCGAAACAGCGGATCAAATGTACCAGGGAAGTTATGCATTTGGCGAAGGAACTGCCAACCAGATTTTCCGCTGGGTGAAGGGTAAGGGCTTGGTGGCTGGCACTGTGGACGGGCAGGACGTGCCCGTGGTGAGCAAGCCGCAAGCGGCGCAATATTGGGGTGCTCGTTCTGCCCGCAAGGCGTTGGAATCGAAACCTGGGGATCCGGTGGCGCGGCGGGCCCTATTGGGGCTTTCGATCGAAAATGAAGTGACTCGTCAGCGGGCGGCTGGCAAGCCGTTTCAGCCAATTGGACAAAGCCAACCGGCTCTCTTGGAGCTGCTGGCAGGCCAAGACAGTCCAACTCTGAATTTGATGCTGCGTCAGGCGCTGAAGCAGGACCGTCAGGCTTTGGCACTGGCACTTTTGGAAGCGCTTAGTTCCCGCGGAGACGAGACCGGCGGTGTGGAGCGTGGAAACACCAGCTCGACCTATGAGCTGGCATTGGAATCGGGTGAGCCGAGGGTTCGATTTGCCGCAGCACGGGCGATTGCCAGGTTACCCAAGCCGCCATCCGCACGGGTTGCTGCGCGGGTGGTGAACACGCTGGCCGGTTTTTTGACAATGGACAAACCGAATGGCCAAGCCAGGGCCCGGGTGCTGATGGGTATGGATTCGCCTGATTTATTAAGCGAATTGAGCCAAACGCTGGAACGGGCAAGCTATCAGGTGGAGGGGGCCCTGACTGCAAGGGAAACCATGCAGCGGCTGTTGCGCGGGCCCAAGCATGATTTGCTGGTGGTGGACTGCAATATTCCGGATTCGGATTTGAACCACTTGCTGGCCCAGATGGAGGCCGAGGGGCCGCTGAGCCGTATGCCGGTGCTGGTGTTGGCAATGCCTTGCGCGCGGGAAAGGTCTTGCCTCAGCACGCGGTTTATTGAGTTGGATGCCCGGCGGATTGCTCTGGAAGGGGAGCTGCGTGACTTTTTGAACCGCAAGAAGGAAATGACAACTCTCCAAAAAGACGAACTGACCAAATTGGATGCCATTTACGCGGCCAAGCGCGAAAAGAATCGTGGTCAACTGGAACTGGGTGAGCAGAACAACTATGAGTTCACCCGCAAGGAAATGGTGGAACGCCATACAGCAGAATTGGATGCCTTTCATGTGCTTTATTTGGCGCAATACCATCTCGAAGACGACCTGATAAAGGTGCGGGCCGGGTTGGATGGTGTGCAGAAGGACTATGTGATTGCAAGCCAAAGCCGCGAGGACAGGCTGAGCCGTCATTTGGCCCATGACAAGCGTGTGAAGGTGATACGGGCGGGGGCTCTAGGCCAACCTGGAACTGCCATTAGAACGATTTCTGCGACCCTTCAGGAAACGAGCCAAATTCCATTTGGCGCTGAAGCGCAAACAGCCATGGCCAATGAGGCTGCCAATTTGTTGGCGGCAATGGCTGGTGGCAGCATTAGGGGTTATGACATTCGTCCGGCTGGCAAGGCCATTGAACAGGCACTTGGCAGCGAGGTCTTGGTGGTGCCATCGAAACTGGCACTGACTCAAGCTTTGGTGATGATTCCGGGTGGATCGGCACAGGCAAGGCTTGCAGGAATGGCAGGGGATGCGGCGAGGTCGGCCCCGGAGCGTTATGCGGCGGCTGAAACTCTTTCGCGTCATGTGCAGCGATATGGCAGGGTGATTTTAGATGCGCAGGTGAAGGATTTGGAAAATACCTTGGCGGCGACGCAGGAGCCACCTGTGCGAGCGGCGATCAGTGGGGCGCTAGCTTTGTTGAGCAAGCCGCGCGGAGACCGGAACCTTCTGGATTACCAACCTGCCAAATCAGCCCCGGCTATGGCGCCCATGGGTGAAAACGGGGCCGAGAAGCCGATGGAAAAACCGGCCGAGAAGCCAGTTGAGAAACCAGACCAACCTTGAGAGAACCGATGTCGAACTTGATACCCAAACTTCCCGCCCGTGACCCCGATAGCAACAAGGGGACCCACGGGCGGGGTCTTTTGATCGCAGGTAGCGTCGGTATGTCGGGCGCGGCGGTGCTTGGTGGCACCGCCATGCTGCGCTCGGGGACGGGGCTAGTGACAGTGGCCACCACCCGGGCAGCTCAAACGCTTGTGGCGCTGGGGAACCCGTGCTACATGACCGCTGGGCTCACTGAAGACCCGGTTACTGGAAAACTGTCACATGGTGCCATTGGGCCGGCTTTACAACTGGCAATGCACCGTGATGCGGTGGGAATTGGCCCCGGGCTTGGGACTTCGGAAGCTTTGGGTCAACTTGTACGACTGTTGCTGGAACAGAGTCGGGGCGGATTGGTGATCGATGCGGACGGGTTGAATAGCCTAGGCCATAACCCGGTCTTGCCCAAACGGTTGGTGCCGGCGGTGATCACGCCGCACCCGGGAGAATTTGCCCGCTTGACAGGGCAAACGATTGCGGAGGTGCAGTCTGATCGGGAGGGGAATGCCCGTAAACTGGCACGGCACCTGGGTGTGGTGGTGCTATTGAAAGGCAACCACACTGTGATCACCGATGGTGAGCGGTTGGCGGTGAACAAGACAGGCAATCCAGGCATGGCACGGGGCGGATCTGGGGATGTGCTGACGGGAATTCTTGTGGCGCTTTTGTGCCAACAAATGACGCCTTATGAGGCGGCGGTGCTAGGAGCGCATGTGCATGGTTTGGCTGGAGACTTTGCCCGGGACAAACTGGGCGAGGTGGGGATGATCGCTACCGATCTGGTAGATTTTTTGCCAGCGGCGTTTATGCGGTTGGGGTGATTCGAAACGGGTATGAAAGCTTTCAAATTTACTGCCGGGCTTCTGCTTGGCAGTCAAATAGCCTTGTTTATTTAACATCAAAAAACAATTGCTATATTACAAGTTCGCAAACTCGGGCGAGGTGGTGCCAGGGACTGGTCTCG
>CAIWHS010000581.1 GCA_903912515.1 uncultured Planctomycetaceae bacterium | reverse complement strand
GGACCTTTTCAAAATATTCATCCTTCTGTTCAGTATGTCGGCGATCATTCATGCATCGGATGCCACGATGAACATATCGAATCATTCGCCAAGCATCCCATGGGTCAGGCCTTGGCCACCATGGCTGATGCGACCACCATTGAAAAATATGACATTGCCGCCAAAAATCCTTTTGTTGCCAATGGTTTTCGTTATCAAATTTCTTCCCCGGCTGATGGGGCACAGCATCAGGAAGACCTCGAATTTATGGAAGTCCCCTCAAATTCAATTGGCAAATCGAAAGTTGGCATAACTTTTCACCGCCAAATGAAAGCCCGTTTTGCTGTGGGCTCAGGAGCCAAGGCCCGCAGCTACCTGATGGAATTGGATGGCTTCCTCTTCCAATCTCCATGCACCTGGTACAAACGCGAAGCCCGCTGGGACTTATCCCCCAGTTTCGAGGTAAAAAACCAGCACTTTAGCCGTTCAGTGACTGCAGGCTGCTTGTTTTGCCACTCCAATCGTGCAGACCCAGTCCAAGGAACCGAAAATCGCTTTCGGGAGCCTATTTTTCATGGGCTGGCGATAGGTTGCGAGCGTTGCCATGGCCCGGGTGAGAAACATGTTCAAAAGCAACTTGAATTTCCCGGAAAAAAGGGCGCAGATGAACGGATGGATCCCACAATTGTCAATCCAAAATGGCTGGATCATTCTTTGCGCCAGGCGATTTGCGAGCAGTGCCATGTGCAAGGGGAGCAGCGTGTGGTCGGGCGCGGATTGGGTGATTTTGATTTTCGCCCCGGGTTGCCACTTCACTCTTTCCTAATGGATTTTGTGGATCCTCGCCACAAAGATGGAGGCTTCAAATTTGTCAGCTCGGTTGAACAAATGATGCAAAGCCGTTGCTACCAAGCCACAACAGGCAACGACAAAATGGGTTGCACCTCCTGCCATGACCCGCACAGCTTGCCTGAGACTCCCAAGGCAAAGCTAGAGCATTATCGCACCCGCTGCCTCAACTGCCATCAGTCAGAAAAGGGCCAAACTTCTTGCTCCCTTCCTTCCAGTGAAAGACTGGCCCGCCAGCGTGACGATAACTGCATCACCTGCCACATGCCACAAAATTCAGCTGAGGTGAATCATGCTTCGATCACGGATCACGCTATTCCTCGCAAGCCCAAGCCATTTATGCAGGCAGGCCATCGCCCCACCCCCGGGCCACACGATCTAGCTCCATTTCACAGCCATCTTATCGAACCTGATGACCCTGAAGCTCAGCGAAACCTCGGTCTTGCCCGGATGGCCATGTTCAATTTGGGCCTTCCACCCAAATTGGCTGTTGAAATGGCTGCCGCTGCCTTGGGCCCCTTGGAAAAGGCTATCGAACGAGACCCCAATGATTGGCCTGCGGTTGAGGCCCATGCCGATGCCTTGCTTTTGAATGGACGAGGGCAAGAAGCAATGGTTGTCTACCGGATGGCGGTTAATTCGCGGCCAAACTTCGAAAAAACCAGGTTTGGAGCCGGGGCAGTAGCCATGCAACTTGGCTTGCTTGATGAAGCCATAGAACATTTATCTGCGGCGGTTCGAATCAATCCCTACCATCCGGGCTACCAGCACGACCTTGCATTGGCAATGTTTCGCAAGGGAGACTTCGTGGGGGCTGAAAAAGCTTGCCGAACAGCCTTGCAGCAGGAACCCAGCAGGGAAAAAACACGCAGCCTTTTGATCTTGGCTCTGCTAAGAAGTGGTCGCGATGATTTGGCAGCCTTCGAGTTAGACATTTTAAAGTTAACAACTTCTGAAAACAAGCAGCCTGATCTAATTCAGTGGTATGCCAACGAACGAATCCGAGCCTCCAGCGGCAAATAACAAATTTCAAGGGATATGCCCACAAACCAATTCGTTTTTCCACAAAATCGCCAAGATAAAGTGCCTATGAAGGCGGCAAGCCAGCTTGGTTAATTCCAATTAAGTGGGAATTGCCGCTTTCAAGAAATACGCAAATGCTAATCAGGAAAACGCCAGAGGATAGTCACGAACGCAGTTATGTCAAAATCATGATTGATCGAACCCCAGCCTAACCAAGAAAGGGTTTGATTTTCTGTATGAATATCAATAGGAATTTCAGGAAGATTAAGTGATCTGGCAATCAGATTAAATCAATAATCTTCGCTGATTTGATCTCCCCAAAACATTGGCAGAGTACCGCAAATGAAAGCCCTAACATTTAGCCTTGTTTTTGCCACAACGGCGGTGGGATTTTTATTGGCTACTGTCACAGCAGAATCTGTTGGGCCATTGCCCCGCCAGCAAGCGGCCCCCCGGGCCACAGTGGCCCCGATAATTAATGGCAAAGTGGAGGATTCTTGTTGGGCCCAGGCAGCATGGAGCGATTCATTTGTTGATATTGAGGGAGACAAAAAGCCAAAACCCCTGCACAACACCCGCATCAAAATGGCTTGGGACGACAAAGCTCTTTACATTGCGGCCCGGCTTGAAGAACCCCACCTCCAAGGCACTCTTATCGAACACGACAGCTACATTTTTCATGCTGACAATGATTTTGAGGTTTTCATCGACCCGGATGGAGATTGCCACGACTATGGCGAATTGGAACTCAACGCTTTAGCAACCACCTGGGATCTCCTCCTCACCAAGCCATACAGGGATGGTGGCAGGGCCTTGGACAGTTGGGAAATCAAGGGGGTTCAAGTAAAAACCGCCTTGGAAGGAACCATCAACAATCCCAATGACACGGACACGGCGTGGACAGTTGAGATCGCGCTCCCTTGGCGAACATTCAAGGAGCTAGGAGGAGCCGCACCCCCCAAACTGGGGGACCGCTGGCGTATCAATTTTTCAAGGGTCGAATGGGAGTGGGACGAGACTGCTTTAAAACAAGGAAAATATGTGAAGAAAAACGGCAAACCCGAATCAAACTGGGTATGGTCTCCCCAAGGTGAAGTGAATATGCACCTGCCTGAT
The DNA here is from genome assembly GCA_903912515.1 of uncultured Planctomycetaceae bacterium. Lineage (GTDB taxonomy): Bacteria > Planctomycetota > Planctomycetia > Gemmatales > Gemmataceae > UBA6894. The sequence continues at coordinate 717 of CAIWHS010000581.1, read as the reverse complement.
CGGTGGGGAAGCGTCGTTTTCGTCGGGCCGGAGGATGGCAAAACCCCCCTTCCCCCTGATGATAGCGCCCAGCCAAGACAGTGGCTGGGGCGTTACCATCAGTCTTGGCTGGCAAACCCACTTCATCCCAAGTTGGATTTAGCAATTCCTAAAGAATGGCCAGGGCAGTCCTTTTCCAGTGGCCAAGCGGGTAACCAGCAAACCTACACTGCAACATTGACCAAGCCCGACAAGACTTCCATTTCAATAGATCAGTCAGGAAGAATCGTTACCTCAAAACCCTAGGCATAAAAAAGACCGCCGGGTTTGTCCGGCGGCCTCAGTTAAATCAGGCTGCGATAAATCACTTTTTGGTGTATTCGCCTTCAATGATCATCTTGATTTGGCGCCCCATGTCGCTATCAGAATCTTTGCTTTTCAATTCAGACATTGATGCCTTGTCTTTGTTCACATCCAACTGAAAGGAAAAGGTGTCACCCTTGCCAATGTTCGCATTCCCTTCCTTAATTTCCTGCACCCGGCAAAAGACCGAGCGGTCACGGCCAATGCCGTAATCACAATCAATTACAATCTTGCCACCATCCCGGTCCAAGGTTAGTTCAAGAACATTTTTCTCTTTGTACTCAAAAGTCAATTTGATCCCGTCCGACTCGCGCACCCAAGATCCTTTCAGATTGTCAGCAGTTGGATTCTCGGCGAAAACTGGGCTAGCCAATG
>CAIWHS010000580.1 GCA_903912515.1 uncultured Planctomycetaceae bacterium | reverse complement strand
TCGCTCACCGGTTGCCACTGCTCATTGGCGGTGAACGATGGCAACCCGGGAAACGCTGTTGAGGCAGCCAATTGTTGGCATTGGATAGACTGGTGAATGGGTGGCACAGCCAGCGGCGGCTTTTCAGCGATGCGCGTTTGCCACACCTGCTGCAGCCGGTCGCGATTCACCCCGCCCCGTCGCACACTCGATTGCGGAAACTCACGATAGACAACGCCATGTTGCAAACACCAGGCGGCCACGGCCCGGTCACGGCGGTAGGTCAGGTCATTGCCGGTCTCTTCGTGGGAGAACAGATGGGTGAAAGGCACACGGGCATACAGCTTGGCCAGTTTTTCAACTATTTCGCCATGGGCAATGACTATATCGGCCTGGCATTTGCGCAAATGATGCCGCAGGCCCTTTACCGCTTGCCACTGAGCATGTGAGTGCATGGCCGAGCTGTCTGAAGCAGCCAAAACCGAGGGCTCCAGACAAAAAATCGGTAGCAGTTGCAGGCCTGATGCATGAGCGGTAACCAGAATAGCGTTATCAGCCAGCCTGGCATCACGCTTCACCCACCACAGCGCCAGTCCTGGCTTTGTTGTCACCGTTTGTGTCACCGGGGTTATCACCGATTGCCAAGGTTTAGTTCAGACTGCCTGTTAGCATTGGCAAGGTTGTGGGGGCTACCGTCGCAACCCTCTCGCCAGGCATTTCACCACAGTGAAAGCCCAGTAGTCGATGCTTACAAACCTCCTGACTATAGTAGTCAGTGTTCGAGGTCCAAATCCTTCGTACAAGTGCCCGTTTGTAACAACCAGCACCACCAAGCTATCCGCCAGCCACCCCCGGCTTACTAATCCGATTTTTCCCAAGCCATGATGCTGATCAATCTGGCGATATTCTCAAGAGATCACCCAACAAAATTCGAAAACCAACTCAACCCGGCTCTATCGGGTAATATTCAATCCCGTAACCCAAAGGCACTCAATCTGTTCTTTGTCTGGGAGGGTTCCCGTGCGACTCGATCACATTGCCTACCGCGTCTCCAATCGAGAGCGCACCGCCAGCTTTTTTCTCAAGGCCTTTGGCTATCGTCTGCAGCAAGAGTTCACGATCGACTTCGGCAATGGCCAGTCGGCACAATGTATCGCCCTCGAACCACCCGAAAAAGTCGTTGAAGGCACCCCTTGGAACGGTTTGGCCCCACCGGGCTATGAATCGTGCGCTTACCACCTAGCCCCCGAAGTTTTTGTCAGCGATGGCTCACCAGGCTCCATTGTTGGCGATTGGGTCGCCGCTCGCGGGGGCGTTGGTGGCATTCACCACCTCGCATACCAGGTCGAAAATGTCGAGCAGACCATGCGCTTGTGGCAACAAAAAGGTTACGCCGAATTCACTTCCGAAAGTCCACTACGATGCCCCGGTATCACCCAGGTTTTCACCAGGCCCTCCGAGCTGACCGGCATCATCTATGAGTTCATCGAACGCGGCGAATTTGGTTTCTGCAAAGACAATGTTCGCGCCCTCATGGAAAGCACCCGGGGCATACAATGATGCCTTTGATTTCCAATAAATTCCTAAAAACTTGACCCCAAGCCAACCGACCAAGACGCCCAAGGAAAACCGGGGCCATCGTTGGTGTTGCCAAAAAACTACTCTCCCGGCGCAACCAGGCTTAAAAAAACAACCAAAACAATTCCCTGCAATCCTTCCAAGATCTACATCACCTGGCAGCGCAAATGAATGATCTGGGCCCTTCGTCAAACACCACAAACCATAAAATTCCCTCAAGCGCCATTATCCAGGTACACAAAAAACAGCCCTGTAAAACCCGCAAAATTGAGCGCATTTAGCGGCTGTATTTAAATTCGCGGCAAAACAGTAACACATCGGGCCAAAACCAGCTCCAAGGTCATTGCCCTTGGCTGCAACCAAGGGCTCGCCGTGCCAGCACAACCCCGTAAAATTACTTGGCCGGGTCAAATGGCAGCGCAGACTTATGAACGCACAACCTTAGCTTGCCATCCTTGCATTTTCGAAACACTAGCGTTTTGTCCACCATCACTTGTTCCCCTTTGGTGTTGGTGAAGTACATATTGCCCATCGTGATGGCGATGTTGCCAAAGATCTGTATACCGTTCTCACTTGCATTATTGTCGTAGCGCACCATCACCCAATTTTTCAATGCGAAGCCGCTATCTTCTGGGAATTCACGGTTTCCCCCAACGAAATAAGAGATCGCACCTTCCCGCGTGGGCCGGAAAGTGTTTTTGCCGGAAGCCAAAGTTGGCTTGAAGAACACTTTGCCATCGCCATAGTCGTAGAGGTTGTCAATGATTTCTGCAGCAGCAGCCTTGTAGTCTCCGCCATCTCTGGCAATTTTGCCAATCTTCAGTAACCCGTCGCACCAAGCCTGCTGGGCAGCATTCACCTCGCCTTCGGTAATGGCAG
>CAIWHS010000579.1 GCA_903912515.1 uncultured Planctomycetaceae bacterium | reverse complement strand
TCCTGGCGGCTACGCCCCTTCCACTAGCTTGGACATGGTTCCCCGCCAGCCGGTTCGGTCCTGGTGGGAGCGCTACCGCGAGCGCGTCTCTGCGAGGCGCCTCGAACGCGAGGCCCAGACCCGCCGCCTCGACGAAGAGCGCATGGACGGCCTGCTTGAAAAACTCCACCGCATGGGGCGCGATAGCCTCTCGAAGGAAGAGCGCGGCTTCATGGAGCTATTTGCCAACCGCTGCCGCGAACGACAATCGGAACCGCGTGGCTAAATTGTCGAATTTGCCCAGTGAAACATGGGCTATTATCGCCGGGTTCCATGGAGAGGCTTTTGGATTCGTCCCCCTCCCTCCACAACTAATTTATGGCCGGTGCTGAAAGGTGCTTACTGAAATGTCCAACGGAGCGAAGATCGAACCCCGCACATTGAAGGGCTTTCGTGACTATCTGCCCGCGCTGATGATCCCCCGCGAACACCTGCTGCAAACCGCGCGCACCGTTTACCGACGCTACGGTTTTTTGCCCATCGACACCCCCGCCCTGGAGTACGCCGAGATCCTGCTAGGCAAGGGTGGTGCCGAGTCTGACAAACTGGTTTACCGGTTCACCGATCACGGCGGCCGCGATGTGGCGCTGCGGTTCGATCTCACCGTGCCCTTTGCCCGCTTTGCGGCCCAGCATGCCGGCCAGTTGGGCACGCCGTTCAAGCGCTATGCCATGGGCCCTGTCTGGCGCGGCGAGAACACCGGCCACGGGCGCTATCGCGAGTTTTGGCAGTGCGATTTTGACACCATCGGCACCGTCTCTGTCGCTAGCGATGCCGAGACGCTGCTGGTGATTCACGATCTGCTCGACGCCTTGGGGGTGGGCGGCTTCTCCATCCGTATTAACCACCGCCAAGTGCTCAATGGCCTGTTGGAAAAGCAGGGCTTGGCTGCCAAGTCGGTGGAAGTGCTCCGGGCCTTGGATAAGTTGCCTAAGGTGGGCCGCGATGGGGTGATCGCCGAAATGGCCACCACGGCCCAGGCCAGCACCGCCCAGGCCGAGGCCATTCTCACCCTGGCTGGACTTGAGGGCGATCCCACCGAGATCCTCAACCGCCTTGCGAAAGAACTTGAGGGTAGCCCCCGTGGCATGGAAGGCGTGACTCGCCTGCGCGAGGTGCTCGTAGTCGCGAGCCAGGCGGGCGTTGCCCCCGGCCGGGTCTCGCTCGACCTTTCCATCGCCCGCGGCCTTGATTATTACACCGGCCTCATCTTCGAATCGTTCCTCGACAAGCTGCCCGGCATTGGTAGTGTCTGCTCTGGCGGCCGCTACGACGACTTGGCTGGTCTTTATACCAAACAGACGCTGCCAGGGGTGGGTGCCTCGCTGGGCGTTGACCGCTTGTTGGCAGCGCTGGAAGAGCTGGGCTTGCTGGCAGGCAAGGCCCTGACTGCCGACCTGCTGGTGCTACAATTCGAGAATGGACATTTGGGCTCTTGCTATGGGTTGGCGCGCCAACTGCATGCTGCGGGTGTAGGGGCAGAGGTTTTCCCCGAGGCCCGCAAGCTGGGCCAACAGTTGCAACATGCGGAAAAGCGCGGCTTCTGTCTAGCTGCTTTCGCTGGCCCGGACGAGCGCGAAAAGGGGTTTTGGAAACTGAAAGATCTTTCCAACCGCGAAGAGCAACTGGTGCCCGAGGCCAAACTGGCGGCGGTAGCCTTGGCAAAGCTGGGGCGGGCCTGACCGGCCATCAGGGTTCACAGGGGCTTTTTCATGCTGGAGCACAATCACTACGAGCGCGCCGCCGCCGCCTGGCTCAGGTCGGCCGGGCTTGCATTCGTGCCAGTGCATGAACGCCATCGGGCTAGCCTTGGCTCTGCAGAGAATGCCAAAGGGAGCACCGCCGAAGATAATTCCACGGTTAAAAGCCCCGATTTTCT
>CAIWHS010000578.1 GCA_903912515.1 uncultured Planctomycetaceae bacterium | reverse complement strand
GGACCGTTTTTGGGTGGGGGGACCGTTGCGCTGGGGCCCGGCAAGGATACATATTGCCACCGCTAAAAGCAGTGGAGGAACAGTTTCAGCGAGGCTGATCAACGCCCACACCCAGCGCCCGCGACCCGAACGGGATTGATCGAGCGGAAGCACCACCCTGCGGGAAGGTGCAAGCCACGGGTTTGCCCAAACCCACGACAACAACAGAGCGGGCAAAACGAGGGCAAAAAGCAGCGCAGGATGCGCAAACTGAGGCCAGACCAAAGGAAAGCCATGAAAAATCAACCCAAGCCCCCCGTGGCGTCCAAATCTTCCGCCGGCAGATGCAGGTATGGTTCGAGCAAGGCTTGGACATCGACCGGCACAATTGGGGCAGGCTTGTGCAACCAGGCCTCTAATTGGGCCAAGAGGGGACCAGCTTGGGGGTGATTGCGCAGTTTTTCGACAGCGCTTGCGGGGTCGGCCTGTTCGAGAGCCAAGCGGCGACGCCACCAAGCGAGCAGACCCCGCTCAAGGCCTGCCAATTCGGATCTGGATAGGCGACCAGCAACTGCCCCTTCCACCAATGGACGCAGTTTGTCGGCCACTGAAAGCGGGCTGGGGGCGTTTTGGGGGGTGGGGTTTCTTTTGCGAGGCATCAAGGTGTAAACCAAAGCTGCCAGCCCAGCAAGCCAAGCTAACGCAAGGACTGCAGCCAACACCCGGTAGCCACCCAGCCTGGGGCCTTTTTCGATAACAAGCTCATTGGGCTTGACTTGGCCGGGGGGCAAAACTGGTTTCACCACGACCTGAATTGGGGGCAGATCGCCTAGGGGGGTACCGTCTTTGCGCTTCAGGTAGGGCCGGAGATCGTGGGTGCCTGGCTCGAGGCCGGTGTATTCGATGTCGTAACGAAAAAGTGAACCGTGTGGATAGACTTTGGCTACCTGAATTATAACAGGATTTTTGCGATCGCTTGCAGGCTTAGCCTCCAATTCGGGCCCTGGCAAAATCAGGGATTCGATGCGTTTGGGAATACCCACGGTGGATTGGGAGTCCTGCCCCTGGGCGGATTGTGCCGCCAAGTAAATGCAGGCAAAAACCAATAAAGCCAAGCTTGTCAGGGCAGGCTGGACTGCAACGGGAATAGAAGCTCGCAAACTAGTCATCTGCTTTTAGCCCCTGCCCTTTCCCAAAAGATTCCGTCCGCTCAGAAACTGGCGCAAGTCGGCGATAAAGGGCCTGTCTGTCCGGATGAGGAGGTGATCGACCCCTGCCCTTTTTAATTCTTTTGCAACCGGCTCGGGTTCGACCCAGGCGTTGTGGCCGCGGGTCACAAAAACCTTGCCAGTCTCGGCCTCGCCGGCCCGGAAAAAGCCGACGGGGCCCACACCGGATTCAGCCGGGTCGCGCAACTGCAGTACCACCACATCGTGTCTTTGGGCCATGAGTTTCAGAGAGGAGACGGATCCCCCCTCGTGCAGGTCACTTAGGACCACCACCAGGCAGCGATTGGGGAGGGTGGGTGCCAATTCGGAAACGCGCCTGGAAAGCGTGGTGGGTTCATCGAATCGGAAATGGCGAAATTCGTGCATCCACTGCATGATTTTGGCTTTGGACAGCGAGGGTTCGACACGAACATCGCGCCCACCCACCCCCAGCACACCTACCGGGCTGACGCGATCGAGGCAGGCGAATGCAAGGCCACCGGCAATGTGGACTGCTGTGGCATATTTACTTCTTTTTACTGAGCTAATGGTCATGGATGCGGAAGTATCGATGAGGAGGAAGCAGGGTAGCTGCTTGGGTGCCTCGTATTCTTTGACAAAGACTTTGCCGGTGCGGGCGGTGACTCGCCAGTCGATTGAGCGAACGGGATCGCCGGGCTGGTATTGCCTGGATTGGGCGTATTCGATTCCCGAACCCAGAAAAGGGGATCGGTCTGTGCCGTAACCCAACGCATCGGCAAGCTTCTTGACCGCCAGGACAAACTGGCGGGTGTTGAGGTGATCGGCGGTATCAAGCCGGCCTTGCATGGAATGGGGCCCCGGAACTGTTTCTAGCTATGCCTCAAAAACCATAAAAATCAGGTTGCCAGCGCAGTTGCCACGCTGGCGCTTGGATCTTTGCGTCCGTTGCCCCTGGTGAGATCGTGCAGAATTTCGCGCAGGATATCTTCGGCACGCTTGCCATCGGCAAGGGCCTCATAATTGAGTCTGATACGGTGCAAAATGACATCTGGCGCCAAGGAATAGAGGTCATCTGGCACTACATAGGCTCTACCGCGGATGAGGGCCCTGGCTTTTGCCGCCTTGATGAGGGAGATACCCGCGCGTGGGCTGGCCCCCAGTTCAATATCGGGATGATTCCGGGTGCGGGTGATGGCATCTACAACATGCTCGAGGAAGGTGTCGCTGACATGGACGCCTGCTGTGAATTCCATTGCTGTAACCAGATCTTGAATGGTGCCTACAGGGCTATCTTCCATGACATCGAATTCGGTGCGGGCAACGGCCCCGGTACCAACACGGCGAACCCCCAGCGCCATGTTGCGCCGCAACACTTCCAACTCCTCGGCGGGAGTCGGGTATTGGAGGCGGTGGCGCAGCATGAACCGATCGAGTTGCGCTTCGGGCAGCTCGAAGGTTCCGGCCTGCTCGACGGGGTTTTGAGTGGCGATCACGAGGAATGGGGAAGGCAGTGTGAAGGATTCGCGGCCGAGAGTGACTCGCCTTTCCTGCATGGCCTCCAACAAGGCGGATTGAACTTTGGGTGCGGCGCGGTTGATTTCGTCAGCCAGCAGCAGATTGGTAAAAATCGGACCTTTATTGACGCGAAAGTCGTTAGTGCGCTGATCGAGAATTTCGGACCCGAGGATATCTGAAGGGAGCAGGTCGATAGTGAACTGGACCCGGGCGAATTGTAGGCTGATGGATTTGGCAAGGCAGGAAACCAACAAGGTTTTGGCCAAGCCGGGGACTCCTTCGAGGAGGAGGTGGCCGCTGGTCAACAGGGCGATGAGGATGCGCTCGACCACCACATCTTGACCGACGACCACTGTGCCGATGCGTTTTCGCACCCCCTCCAAGAAATCGACCACATTTTGCGGTGCCGCAAGGCTGGCGGGGCTTGAGGATGGCATCTTTGCTCCAGTCACTGATAAAAGCTGGGTGGTGGGGGAGTTGTGGAATATCAAGCAACCACAGCGCCGGGCAATAAGAGCGAGGTGCAAAAAAGTTTACAAGAAACGAGAGCAGCACGATCTAGAAATATAAAAAGATAGCCAGAGAGAGGGGCGGCTATCGGAAAAATGCACCCGGAGGGATTCGAACCCCCAACCCTCGGTTCCGAAGACCGATGCTCTGTCCAGTTGAGCTACGGGTGCATGTAAGCTAGCAAATCCTCTATAAAACCCGTGTTTTTAGATGATCTCAAAGCTTTATCGATCGTAACCGCAAGTTATTCAAGTTGCAACATATTTGACCTATATGGTCACGATCTACCTTGTAAAAAACCAGTTTTCCAAAAAATTCGTGGGGCGGCCAGAAAAGATTGAAGCCTTTGCCACCGTTGGCCAGTTCGGCATCATGATGCACCGAGCCCTGACCTTCCATGTTGGATTGACCGGCGAGGATGAAGACCTTGATCGGTTTTGCTTCCAAGCCGCCGGCGTTGAGGAAGGCGATGGTGAGGAGTGTGATGAAGCGTTTTATGGTTTTTTCCATGCCTGTTGTTTATTTATGTAACGCCAGTGTGGCTTCTGCAAATGCCTTGGCCATCTGGAAAAATAACTTTGCACTGCCAAAATAGAGGTAACCGCCATTGAAAGTGCCTTTGACTGAATGCTAGGCATTTGCTTTTTGAAGGATGGTGCTGAGGTTGGTTACAAGTAGTTCGAAGCGCAAAGGTTAGGAAATGAGTTCAGCAAGCGGTCCGGCATGAGAGATGCCATTTTGCTTAAGAACAAGATCTTCGTTACCGTAATATTTAATCGGGTTTCCGTGGCTGTTGAGTAAAGTAGTCCACCAGTCTCCGATTGTGCGACAGCCTTTATCGCCGTATTTTGGGTAGCGTATATAGCGACCAGGGATCTTCAGTTTACCGCTACAACCACCAACGATAACATACGGCCATTCTAAACAATCTCCGTGATGTTTATTTGAAGAGTCGCTCAGATAAATAATCATGGTGTTGTCAAGCATGGACCCATTTCCCTCTGGAACGGCTTTCAGTTTCTTCGCCATGTTAGCAATCAAGCCCATATGATGTGCTCGAATAATATCATTACATTCGCTTTGATTTTTCCCATTGCTGCCTTCGTCGTGCCCGATTCCATGAATATTATTTGTTAATCCGAGAGCTTTGTACGCGGTATTTGGGTTATCCAGGCGAATCGTGACGCAATTAGTGAGACCGGCAATCAAAGAAGCTGCAGCCAGATCACAATGTGCTTCTTGACGCACTTCCTCAACTTGAGATGAGAACTTGTTGGTGAATTGCGGTGCGCAATCCTTGATTTTACTTTTCATACCCTCCAATTTACTTTGTCGAACTTGGAGCTCTTCAAATGCATTGAGATACGCCTCCATCTTCGCTTTTTCTGACGAAGGTATGGCCTTTTCAACTTTCTTGATATCATCGATCATGAAATCAAAAAGATTTTTCTGTATCTGGAATCTCTTTTCCCCTTCGTTGGAAGCGGAAACGGCCGAGCCAAATAGCTGCTCAAAGGCCACGTCGGGACTTCCCTGAAAAGGGAGTTCTTTCCCGGGCCCGACGGCCGAGATGCCTGGATACATTGTTCCCCCATACGCTTGAGATCCCCAATATGAGCGAAGGGCCAATCCCACATGATTAAAAGGGGCTGGATACAATTTGGCCAATTCTGCGTCGGCGGTG